>DHJK01000157.1:0-8918 GCA_002404295.1 Legionellales bacterium UBA4722 | reverse complement strand
CATCTCCCACAAGGGGAGAGGTGTCCTAAGCAGCTACGTATTTATAAAACCTATTTAAAAGAAGTCCAAAGATTAATTAATGCGCCCGAACCCTATCGCCCTTATCGCCTTTACGGGCTTTTTTAGCAGTACTCAGCAACATTGCAGCCCTTAATCGCTTACTCTTTGCAGGTAAGCGTTCAGGGTAACCATTCAACGCATACGTAAGCACTTCATCAATCCAACGTACAGGTTTGATATCTAAGTTCTTTTTGATGTTGTCTGGTATTTCTTTAAGATCTTTTACGTTTTCAGCAGGAATAATCACATGCTTTATACCACCGCGATGCGCAGCTAATAGTTTCTCTTTAATGCCTCCCACCGCAAGCACTTCTCCGCGCAGGGTGATTTCACCTGTCATGGCATAATCAGCGCGCACAGGAAGAAGGGTCAGCATAGAAACTAATGCTGTGCACATACCAATACCTGCACTGGGGCCATCTTTAGGTGTTGCGCCTTCTGGCACATGAACATGGATATCATTTTTTTCAAAATAATTTCTAGAAATGCCCAAATAAGGTGCACGTGCTCGCACCACGGTGAGCGCGGCTTGTATAGATTCTTGCATAACTGAACCAAGTTGCCCGGTATTCGTAATTTTTCCTTTACCAGGTACTGTGACTGCTTCAATACTGAGAAGCTCACCACCCACTTCGGTCCAAGCAAGACCTTTCACTTGGCCCACTTGATCTTTTTCTTCAGCCATATCATGACGGTAACGGCGCACACCCAGATAATTCTCTAAATCAGCAATTTTGATAATTTTCTTGGGCTGCTTTTTCGTCGTTGTCTTTTTTAATAAAATTTCTTTGACTACTTTACGGCAAATTTTAGATATTTCTCTTTCTAAATTACGCACACCCGCTTCACGGGTATAATGCTGCACAATATAGCGGAGCACATCCACTGAAATCTCAATTTCTGATTCTTTTAAACCATTCGCTGCCATCTGTTTAGTTAATAAATGACGCTGTCCAATCTTCACTTTTTCATCTTCTGTATAGCCTGGAATACGGATAACTTCCATTCTGTCGCGTAGCGCCGGTGGAATATCTAATGTATTCGCCGTTGCGACAAACATTACATCAGAAAGATCATAATCGACTTCCAGATAGTGATCATTAAACGAATGATTTTGTTCTGGATCTAAGACTTCCAATAAGGCGGATGCAGGATCACCACGGAAATCAGCAGACATTTTATCGATTTCATCTAGCAGGAAAAATGGATTGCAAACATCTGTCTTGGAAATTTTTTGTAATATTTTACCGGGCATAGCACCGATATACGTTCTTCTATGTCCGCGTATCTCTGCTTCATCACGTATACCACCTAATGACATACGAATAAATTCTCTTCCTGTTGCATGCGCAATAGATTGCCCTAATGAAGTTTTACCTACACCTGGCGGTCCTACTAAACATAAGATAGGGCCTTTTGATTTTTTGACGCGCTTTTGCACTGCAAGATATTCAATAATTCTTTCTTTTACTTCTTTCAGGCCGTAATGTTCTGCTTCAAGGATGGCTTCAGCCTCAGCCAAGCTCACGTCTAATTTAGAACGCTTTTTCCATGGTAATGCTAAGATCCAATCGAGATAATTTCGTGACACGGTGGCTTCTGCTGACATGGGTGACATCATCTTCAGCTTGTGTAGCTCTGCCATGCACTTTTCACGCGCTTCATCTTTCATGCCTGCATTTTGAATTTTCTTTTCCATTACATCAAATTCATTATGCACGCCGTCAGTTTCAAGCTCTTTCTGAATTGCTTTCATTTGTTCATTCAGATAATACTCGCGCTGTGTTTTTTCCATCTGACGCTTAACGCGTCCGCGAATCTTTTTCTCGATTTGAAGAAGGTCGATTTCAGATTCCATGACGCCGACTAATTTTTCAAGGCGCTTTGCTAAATCTACAATTTCTAATATTTTTTGTTTTTCATCTAGCTTTAAGAATAAATGAGCCGCAATAGTATCAGCAAGACGAGCACCGTCTTCAATTGACAATACGGTTGCCATAATTTCTGTAGGGATTTTTCTATTTAATTTTACATATTGTTCAAACTGAGATTTTAAGGATCGGATTAGAATTTCGATATCACGTGATCCGGTGTTTGTATCTGCTACTAATTCAACATCAGCCAGAAAATAAGATTCTTTACCGACGAAGCGAATAATCTTTGCGCGCTTCACGCCTTCTATCAATACTTTGACGGTGCCATCTGGTAATTTTAAAAGTTGCAATACGGTTGCAAGCATACCAACTTTATAAATGCCCTCTTCAGTCGGTTGATCTTCTGCTGCGCTTTTTTGTGTAACAACCAAGATTTGCTTATCTGCAGCCATCGCTATTTCAAGCGCTTTAATTGAGCGCTCACGGCCTACAAACAGTGGCATCACCATGTAGGGAAATACCACTACATCTCGCAAAGGTAAAACTGGGACGTTTAAAATAGTAGTAGCAGTAGCAATAGCTTTATCTTTTTTACTCATCGTGATTTCCTTAAAAAGCACTTAATTACTAATAGTATACACGGATCACTCAGCGACAGCGTACGCCTGCTCAGTATTTTCATATAATATCATCGGCTTGGATTCGCCGGTAATCGTTGCCTCATCCACAATGACTTTAGTAACGTGGCTTAATGACGGTAATTCATACATCGTATCAAGCAGCACTTTTTCTAAAATAGATCGCAAACCGCGCGCGCCTGTTTTCTTTTCTACACAACGTGTAGCAATTGTCTGTAATGCAGCCTCTTGAAACTCTAGCTCAGCGCCTTCCATTTCGAAAAGCTTGCGGTATTGTTTCACTAATGCATTTTTAGGAAGCGTTAAAATATTTACCAGCGCTTCTTTATCCAGCTCTTCCAAGGTTGCAACAACAGGTAATCGCCCTATCAATTCTGGAATGAGGCCGTATCTAATCAGATCAGCGGGCTCGACTTCCCGTAAAAGTTGATCGATAGACTTGCCATCTACTTTACTGTGAACTTCAGCAGAAAAACCAATGCCTGATTTTTCAGAGCGATCACGGATTGTTTTTTCTAATCCTGCAAACGCACCGCCGCAAATGAACAATACATTTTTAGTATCAACTTGAATAAATTCTTGTTGCGGATGTTTACGTCCACCTTGAGGAGGAATCGATGCAACGGTGCCTTCAATCAATTTAAGCAGCGCTTGTTGCACACCTTCACCAGACACGTCACGCGTGATGGAAGGATTTTCTGATTTACGAGAAATTTTGTCTATTTCATCGATGTAAACAATGCCTGTTTGGGCTTTAGCAACATCATAGTTACATTTTTGCAGTAATTTTTGAATGATGTTTTCAACATCTTCACCGACATAGCCTGCTTCAGTGAGCGTGGTTGCATCTGCCATGACAAAAGGGACATCTAATAATCTAGCTAATGTTTCAGCCAGCAAAGTTTTACCACTGCCGGTTGGGCCGATTAACAGAATATTACTTTTGTTGAGCTCTACATCACTGGTTGATTTACTTCGCAACCGTTTGTAATGATTGTAAACGGCGACAGACAACGTTTTTTTCGCATGCGTCTGGCCGATGACATATTCATTTAAGATATTGCAAATCTCAATCGGTGTAGGCAATTTAGGCATGATTTCTGCCGGCGCTTTCTGTTCATTTGTGCCTTCATGAAGCATTTCAGTGCATAATACAATGCATTCGTCACAGACATACACTGAAGGACCCGCAATTAGTTTACGAACTTCGCGTTGATCTTTGCCGCAAAATGAACAATGCAACACTTTATTATCCCCTTTCATGCCCATATTTAATACCTCGTTATATTGTATATGGTACCGATTTATCAAATATCAAGAGTCTTTTTTCTTCTCACCTTTACGATGCTCAAGAATTTTGTCAATGATACCATATTCCAGAGCTCTTTCGGGGCTCATGAAATTATCTCTATCGGTATCCTTCGCAATCACTTCTTCTGGTTGCCCAGTGTGTTTAGACAAAATTTGATTGAGGCGCGTACGAATTTTCAGCGTTTCTTCAGCATGAATGGCAATATCAGACGCTTGGCCTTGTACACCGCCTAATGGCTGGTGAATCATGACGCGCGCATTGGGTAAACAGAAACGTTTACCAGATGCACCACCTGCTAATAAGAAAGCGCCCATGCTAGCCGCTTGGCCCATGCATATAGTGCTGACCTCTGGCTTAATAAATTGCATAGTATCGTAAATCGCAAGACCTGCGGTGACAACACCGCCGGGTGAATTGATATAGATAGAAATATCTTTATCTGGGTTTTCAGACTCTAAAAATAGCAACTGCGCCACAACTAGATTAGAAACGCCATCATCAATAGGACCGATGATAAAAATAATGCGTTCTTTTAATAATCTTGAAAAAATGTCATAGGCACGCTCGCCTCTTGCTGTTTGTTCAACAACCATCGGTACAAGATTAGAATTTATAAGATCATTAATATTATTGTGTAACATGGTTGCTATCTTCCTTATCAGTTAAATGGATTAACCTGCAATGAGCTCATTATAAGTTAACATTTTATCTGTTAACGTGACGTTTTCTAATAGCTTTTCAATGAGCTGCTCTTCCAGAACTTGCATCTCAATTTCAGACATGGCTTGCTTGTTTTGTTCATACCAAGCGACTACCTCTGCTGGATTTTCGTAAATAGATGAGAGATGCGTAATATATTCAGCAACGCGCTCTTTACTTACGACTAGATTATGTTGCTTAATGAGTTGAGCAACCAACAATCCCAGTGATACATTGCGTTTAGCGGGTTCATTAAATGCCGCCATTTCCGCATCTGAGTGACCATGATCATGGCCTTTATGATGTGGATGTACTTCATCATGAATGCGCTTACCTTCACGCTCAATCATTGCTTTTGGAATTTCTAATGGATTTTGTGCCAATAAATTATCGAACACTTGATTTTTTAATTTCGCGTTGATAACACGATCCAATTCGCGCTCAAGATTTTTACGAATTTCTGCAGTTAAATCGTCAAGCTTTCCGCTTTTCACGCCTAACTTACGAACTGCGGCTTCATCTAACTCTGCAAGCTGCGGCTCTGAGACTTTATGCACAGTCACTGCAAATTCTGCTGCTTTGCCCGCGAACTCTTTGGAATGATAATTTTCTGGGAAAGTGACGTGCAATACTTTTTCGGCACCCGCACTTAAACCTACTAACCCTTCTTCAAACCCTGGAATCATTGAATGACTGCCGATGACGATAGGGAAATCATGTGCTTCACCGCCGCCAAACGCTTTGCCATCAATGCTGCCACGAAAATCTATTACAACCTGATCTTTATCAGCAGCTGCACGATCCACTTGTTTCCAGGTGATATCGCGTTGACGTAAACGATCTAACGCTGTACTGACATCTGCATCTGTAATAGTTGCAATTTGTTTATCAAGCGCTTTCAATTCGAAATTAACTGAATCCACCGTAGGAAATACTTCAAAGGTCGCAATAAATTCTAAGGGCTGGCCTGGGAGAATATTTTTGGGCTCAACAACAGGAACGCCTGCTGGGTTTAGTTTTTCTTGATTCATGGCAGCATATAAAGAAGACTGTATGACTTCGCTTAACGCTTCTTGGCGTGCGGTGTCGCTATATCGTTGTTTAATATAGTCTAAAGGAGTCTTTCCTGGGCGGTAGCCATTGGCTTTGACTGTTTTTTGGAGTTTCGCGATACGTTTATCAAACGCATCATCTAATGTGTTCGCAGGAACGGTTATTGTCATGCGACGTTCTAATTTTGTGGTTGCTTCAACGGATACTTGCATAAAACCCTCAATGAAATGTAAATAAAAACAAGCAGTTAGTAATTAAATAGGTTACGGTTAGCGAAGTATTATACCTCAGTTTTGCTTAATACTGTAGAAATTTGGTGCGAAAGGAGAGACTCGAACTCTCACGGGTTGCCCCACTGGAACCTAAATCCAGCGCGTCTACCAGTTCCGCCACATTCGCATTGTAAAGAGGTGTCATGCTGGGATCAAACCAATGACCTTTACGTTAAGTTAGGTGTTATATACAAACGGCTCAAGACAATCAAGTATAATATTCAGCAAATTTCACTGATAGTCGTGCCCGTGCCCGTGCCCGCGTGCGTGCCCGTCTTTTCCTGTCCATCTAACTGAATTCAATTAAATAATTAAAAAAGACGGGCACGCTCAGGATACAAGCGCGCTAGATTAGGTGCTCACTCTATATTTTCTTTCAAAAACTCAATTAACTTTGCAGGCATCCGCTTAAGCTCATTTGATCCACGTGTTATTTTCGCAATACTCACATGCAGATCTTCTGCCATCGCTCGCTGGGTTTTTTCTTGCTTTAACAATTCTGCTACAATCAAACAACGCGTCGCTATACTGTCTTTTTCTTCGGAGGTTAATATCAATTCAAATAATGAAGATAACATTTTTTCATTTTTTGAGGCTAAACAAAGCTGTGTAAAAGTGCGCCAACCTTCTTGATTCATTATGCAATCCTTAAATTCATGTCATTAGGTAATACTACAACATGACAAAAGTGTATGACTACAAATATCGCGTGCAAGTGTTGTCAAAGTAGATGGATGGGCACCCTCTTCTAGTGCTTTAACAAATAGTGATCCAACTACTACGCCGTCTGCGTGTTCCAAGACAGACTTAGCCATTTCTTGATTTGAAATGCCAAAACCTACGACAATGGGGCAATGCACAACGGTTTTAATTGATTCAATCTGTTGTGAAAAATCATCAGGGAGTGTATTTCGAACGCCCGTAGTGCCTTTTCTGCAGGCATAATATAAAAAACCTTGCGCATGTTGGTTAATTTTTTCTAGTCTGGCTAATGTTGTGGAAGGGGTAACGACATGAATGAGGTCTAATTCATTTTGATTACATTGATCACGGATAGATTGTGATTCTTCTAAAGGGCAGTCAACCAGCAGCAGACCATCAAGCCCGGCAGTTTTTGCCTTACTCATAAAATTAGATTCTAGCACCGATAATATCGGATTGTAGTAACTAAATAAAATAAGTGGGATAGAACTTAGCTTACGGATTTCTTTTGTCAACCAGAGCACGTCTTCTAATGTGGTACCAGTTGCCAGTGATCTTGCAGCAGCGCGTTGAATAACAGGACCATCTGCAACGGGGTCTGAAAATGGCATGCCGATTTCTAACATATTGACGCCGCCTTTAATCAACGCCATTGCTGCATCGAGCGTGCGTTGTATGCCGCCGTCACCTGCAGTTAAATATGCGATAAAAGCTTTATGATTTTTAAATAATGTCTTTATTCGTGCGTTTGTTTTCATTTCAAATGACCTCTCTAGCCATTAATTGCGGTAAATCTTTGTCTCCGCGGCCTGATAAATTAACGATGACACAATCATCTTTTTTAAGTGTGGGTGCGATTTTAATTAAATGCGCTAATGCATGTGCTGATTCAAGAGCGCAAATGATGCCTTCTGTGCTAGCTAATAATTTTAATGCGTTTAGTGCTTCTTGATCGGTGGCTGCAACGTATTCTACGCGTTTGCTATCAAAGAGTCCTGCGTGTTGCGGCCCTACGGCAGGATAGTCCAAACCTGCAGAGATCGATTCTGTCGAAGAAATTTGGCCATGCTGATTTTGTAGTACGTAGGTATAGCAGCCATGCAGGACACCGCGTGTTTGTTGATAAAATCGGGCTGCGTGTTTGCCGGGCTGCATTGATTCACCGCCGGCTTCAACGCCGATCATGCGGACTTTCTCATCATTGAGGAAAGCTGAAAATATACCAATTGCATTAGAACCGCCGCCAACGCAGGCGATAACTAAATCAGGATTAGTATTGATCTGGATCTGGCATTGTTCTTTGCATTCACTACCGATGATAGATTGAAAATCAGCGACGATTTCAGGAAAAGGATAAGGGCCTAATGCCGATCCTAAGCAATAATGTGTGTCACTGAAGGATTCGGACCAATCGCGCAATGCTTCATTGACAGCATCTTTTAACGTGCAAGAACCTTGCTTAACAGAAATGACTGTTGCGCCCATTAGTTTCATGCGAGATACGTTAGGTGCTTGGCGTTGCATATCGGTTTCACCCATGTAGATAACACAGGTTAATCCAAGATGGGCGCAGGCGGCGGCTGTTGCTACACCGTGTTGTCCTGCGCCTGTTTCTGCGATGATGCGGGTTTTGCCCATTTGTTTGGCTAGAAGGCATTGGCCTAGAGCGTTATTGAGTTTGTGTGCACCGGTGTGGAGTAGGTCTTCGCGTTTTAAGAAGATTTTGGGGCCTTGTATTTTTTTTGAGAATGAGGGGATTTCGGTTAAGGCGGTGGGTCTGCCGGCGTAGTTTTTTAATAGGGCGGTTAGAGTGTTTCTGAATTGGGGATTTGATTTGGCATTGTTCCATGCTTCGATGAGTTCGGTGATGGGTTGCATTAAAATTTCGGGGATGTACATGCCGCCGAATTTGCCGTAGCGGCCGGTGGGTTTAACTAAAGGTTTTGTTTGCATTCCAATCTCCTTCTACTTTTAAAAATATGCATATATCCACCAACGCTGCTTAGGACACCTCTCCCCTTGTGGGAGAGGTCGGCGCAAAGCGACGGGTGAGGGGTGCTTTTAGTGGCGTTGCGTTAACATCAAATAGATTTTTCAGAGCAAGACTAAAGCGTTTCTAAGTTTACCTCTATATTAAAAAGCAGCTTTTAAAATTCATACGCAACGCCGTTAAAAGCACCCCCCCCCCCCCCCCCTCCCCCGGGGGGGGGGGGGGGGGAGGGCGGGGGGGGGGGGCGGGGGGGGGCGGGCGGGGCGGCGGCGCCGGGCGCCCGCGCCCCCGGCGCGGCCCCCCCGGGGGCCCCCCCCC
>DHJK01000037.1 GCA_002404295.1 Legionellales bacterium UBA4722 | reverse complement strand
ATGAATAGCTGCGAACACCCTATTAAGCCATAACTCACGGTTGTATTTTTAGCATGAAGCATTGATGCTAGCTTGAAAGACATTCGCATAATTTCTTGAATATGAGCCTGCTAATACACCATTAGTGGATGAGTTATTAATAGGCGCGTTGCCGAAATTAATATATTCATAAGAAAACCCAAGTTTAACCGCTTGCATGACTGCATAGTTAATACCAAGACCCACGCGTATCTGTCTATCCATCGGTAAATTGGGTGTACGGCGTGAAGTTGTTGTTGGTGATGAGTCGTAGCCTATACCTGCTTGTAAGATCATGGCTGGTGTTGCGTGGTATTGTCCGCCTAATCCAAGTCTGTATGTGTTGCTCCAATTTTCTATGGTGGTGGCTGTGTAATTATCAATTCTTACGATTGTATTTTGCATGGATGCCCAATTAGACCATCCAGCTTCACCTACAATATTAAATCGCGATGTGACAATCTGATCAAGACTAAGAATAACGTTTTGTGGCATGACCATTTTGGTTGTTGTGTTGGGTGTATCGCTGATTCGTAAGAAAGTGGTTGTGCCATGTAAGTTGTGTGAAATCTGAGAACGATAAGCTAAACCGATTTTTGTGGTGTCGGTGGGTGTGAGGAGTATCCCAAGATTAAAGCCGGGTGCAAAATCGCTTGCTTTGATGTTGGCCTGGCCATCGATGGATGGCAATAATGGTAAGGCAACTGATTGGGTTAGATTAGCGTATTCTACTGACACCCCTCCGCCAATCGATACATAATTATTGATGTTGTAAGCGATAGCAGGGTTTAGATTGAGAGTGTAGAAACTCATGTCTTGTACGATATATCGACCTACCCATCCGTCATTATAATTAAGCATGCCTCCGTATGGCGCGGTTAAGCTGACGCCCAATTTAAATTTGGGGGTAAAGCTATACATGTAATAAAAATCTACGCCAGGAATGAGGGACGCTGCATTGCCACCGTTGTTTCCTGAGATTGTGTTTTGTGCGCCAATGCCAAAGTTGGTGTAAGGCAGCATTACTTGCGAGCCCAACATGAATTGTGATCCGCCTAGTTGGGTCATGCCGGCTGGATTGAAATAGGAAGTGGAGGCATCGTTCGAGACGGCGGCTTGGCCTACGGCTGCGGTACCGATAACCGGGGTGCCTAATTCGTATAATTGAAATGCGGCTGGGAATGCGGATTGGGCAAGTAGATATACACTAATGAGTTGGGCTGCGCGGGTTATATGAATTCTTTTCACGAGTGACTCTCCCTGTTGATTATATCCTAGGTTAAATGCTGCTTCATAGATCCCTTTCCGGCGAGGATTGGGGAATCGATGCGACTCTTACGTTAATGCTTAGGGTGCCTCTTCCACAAGAGAGGTGTTCTAAGCAATTATATCAATTCACCCATCTAATCTCACGTCTTAATCCACGTCTATATACTTTAATTTTTTTAGGCAAATAAAGCTTAGCAAGTTCCTGGATTTTCGGCAAGCCTAGCCCCGCTTCTAAACTATTCATTTATAATTAACGAATTTGAGCGGGAGAATATCTATGAATTTTACTATCATGATCTGGATCCGCTAGAAAATCAGCAGTATCGTATAAACAATCAGCACACTTTTTCTTGATTGCAACATCTATATACAGTAAAAAGCCCGAAAGTTATTCGCACAAATATATGCATTGATAATACACAATCTGTATTTTCTTTGCTATAGTATACAACCATTATAAATACCAATTAAGCCAAAAAAATGTTAAAAAACGAGGAAGACATGAAATCTAATCCACTATTTAAACAACTTAACGCTTGTTTAGTTTTGATGTTTACAATGTTAACCATTTCATCTAGTCATGCGATTCCCCGGGAAATTATTCTCATCCGTCATGCGGATAAATTAAAACAGTATCAACCCGGACCGTTTCTTTCTGACATAGGCCAAGCACGTGCAGAAATGTTCATGCGTTATTATATTAATAAAATGGAACCTACTCCTACTCTAGTAAATCCATATCCTGAGCAAACATTTCCTATACCTAATTTTATTATCGCAACCAAGGCTTCACATGCCTCTAATCGCGAACAATTGACTATTGCGCCATTAGTATCAGAATTAATTAGTCGAGGCTATCTCAAACAATACGATTTGATTTTGAATACCTTCAGTCATGGCGATGATGGATTAAATAAGTTATCAAAATCATTATTAACAAACGCTATGTATAACAACCAATTTATATTAATTTGTTGGCATCATGGAGAAATTCCAAAATTACTAGATCGCCTCGGAGTAAAACCACATCAACATAAATTACCTGATGATGAATATGATACGGTTTATGATATTAAGTTTAATTCGAGCGGTGCTACAATACTAACTATTTTACGAGATCAATATCCAGCGCTAGAAAATGCGAGTATTGATTATCAAAGCATGGTGAAATAAATCCATTACTAAATGCATAACTCCGATCTCCGCATATGTTTCGTCTGAAAACTATTTTAGGTGGAACGCTTTGCGGGCGAAATTTTTCTAATCAAAAAACAGAGACAAAAGTTATGGCGTAAATTCTTAATAAGATGGCGCAGCTGGGCATGCCAAAATCAGTTAATTACGCAATAACGCCCCGAATACATTTTAACTCCATGATTATTATGAAAAATAAAATCTAAATTGCATGCTATACTGATATCAGGCAAGCAGTTTGTAAGGAGCGATAGTTATGATACCTAGAATAAGCCCGAATAAAATATTAGAACATGGTAATATTAGCGATCGAATTTATAAGCTGCGAGAGCTGTTTTCTGAAGAAATGCATGCACTTACAACCAAGCACTCCGAATTAACCGACGTTGCAAAAACACATAGCTATTACGCTGAATCTGATTTTGATCAACTTATCATTTTTGCTAAAGACCCTAAAAATGAAGAAGGTATAAAATCTAAATTAGAAGAGATTTTTGATCAACATGAAGCATGGAAAATATTAATCCTTATGCCTTCTAGTGCATACAACCATATCGACACACCTTTTAATACAATAGATCAAGCTGCGGCCTATGTAACACACTTAGAAAAGTTAATAAAGACAATGCCAAATATGATAGAAATATCCGCAATTGAATCCGAACTAACTACGATAAGGAAAAAGTTGGATCAGCTCGGAACTAACACAGAAAAAGCTGCACTTAAAAATGAAATTATTGAAAAGGCAAATTCAATATCTCATTTTTTTGGCTTCCTACTTGATAAAATAGAAGCGCCGAATAGTCAATCGTACTTGGTATCTGCAATATATAAAGAAAAAGCATCAGCATGTATTGCTACGTGGAAACTTTTACGAGAAGAGAATCAAACTGATAGCGCTAGGATAGTAATGATAGATAATGCCATAAAAGATCTAGAAGACAGTTTAAGTTCCAAAAAAATACCTGATCTACAATTGTCTTTAAAGTCATTTGAAACCGTGGAAATGTTAAAGATTCAGAACAGCGTTCAACTAACTCCAAATGAAAAAAAATTAATGAAAGACATACAATCTCAATTAAATATATTAGGTGGTCAATATCGGACCATTGCATCACACGGAGAAAAAATACCTGCCCATATGACGTCCCAACGGAATGCTTTAAACGCTACTAAACAGTACTTATACAAGGAAATAACTGTCGAACAATTAAGAGAAAAGCTTGCTAAAAACACAGGGTATGACAAAAGGCCGTCGATGTTCGTTCGCCACGAAATAAAAAATCTAATTAGACAAGCTTGGAAATTAAAAAATCCAAATCTCCCTGATCCTACAGTAAAGAAAAAAACAACACTGAAATCTATTGTCTCATCTATGCTACCTCGCAGCGGCCCTGCTAATAAATAAAGCTAAATCTGCTATAAAAAATGCGAAAAACGCAAAAATGAAGTCATGTAATTGTAACGCTTTAAAAGATAACCCCAAATATTTGGCTAATAATTTTTTCCAGTGGAATAAGGGTAAATATCAAAGGAAATAGTGGCAAAGCTGTTATAAAGACTAACACCAAAATGCTACTTTTACTGAAAGGTATCACACGCATCTTATTCGTAACCTCAAAGCTATTAAATAGATCAGCTAGCGATTGAATATCTGGGCAATCAAGCGTGGGCGCGCTATTTTTTGAAGCTGTTTTAATCCATTTTTGACGAAAATTATTAACATAACGATTTGCAAAAACATCATAATTGAGTGTACCTATACGTTTTTCTTTCGTCATTTGAAAGATAAAAAACAGCAATGGGATTAGTGGAATCAAGAGTATAAATACTAGTATACTAATAATTTCAATTTTGAAGTCAGTAATGACCGCACCTGCGTTCCAGATTCGATTAAATATCATACCTGAAAGTAATACAGAATGGGCAAGTAAAAATGGCTCAAGCGCATATATGCTATTAGTTAAGAACCCAAGACCTCCCGCGCGATCTGGATGTAGCGAATTTAATTGTAATGGCAAGCGTGAAATTTTCCAGAGAAATCGATACCAAATAATAATACGAAAATACCAACGTAATAGAATAAATTGAAAAACTGGCAAACTTACATAAATATACCAAAGTCCAACAGGTGTAAATTTAGTTATATTATTTGTGCTGTTCGAATACCAAGTTGATACAGTAGGAATATATCTTATTAAAATCCAATGTCCTACTGTATAGACTAATCCAATGATAATAACCTCTGCAATCACAGAGCCACGGAGACGCATTCCTAATGCAATGATAGCTTTAAATTTTTGTTTATCCTTCGGTGCAATAATATTACACTTCAAAAATTGCTCCACAATGACATGAAAACGCTCATGTGCAACCACTTCTGCATATATCAGCATAGGTAACACTAAAAGAAAACGCACATGCACGTCAATATCATAAAGAAAAGGAACTTTCACTCCACTTAATGCGACGCCTTCTAGTACAGCCATCACTAACAAAGGTAACCATGCAAATAATGCGACAATTACGATTCGTCGCTTGTATAGCAATAGAGGTTTTTTCAATAAACGAAGCTTATAAAATAGCTGATAAAGTGGCCCATCGATAGCTAATGAAAAATTTTCCGGGCTACGTTGCGAATCAATTTTATTATTCATATTGATAATTCCTTTTAAACATTAAATGTCAGCTTCAAAGACACACCATCTCTAGAACCTTTGTTCACACCATTAATAATGAATCTTGCACCATTAATATTTATATTTTGATTTAGCATAAAAGCATGGGCATAACTTCCATCAATTGTCACTGCTTGATTAATTTCATAACCCATGGATGCACCCACTACAATGCTGCCTCCGTTTGCAATTTGATAATACGGATTACTAGGGGACTGGTTGTAACTTCCTGCGAAACGCAATATACATTTTGGTGTAAAACGGTAATGAGTTCCAAGTGTAAATGACCACGTATTTCGCAAATAATAAGGAATAGTTCCATCCAAAATAGCTGGTGTTGTTCCAGATAGATTTGCAATACCATGCACGTGTATATTGGTAAGCGTACTCCATTGAATACGTTGAATCGTGCCAATAAATCCCAATTGTTTATTTACAAAATGGTTAATTGAAAATATACTGCGTGCAGGCGTCGATAATGTGAAATGATAATTATTCGAATTGACTTCTGGAGGCCCTGAAAAAACACTTCTTCCGCTCTGGTGATAGGTTGTCATGCTGCGATAATCAAATCCGATGAGTGTTACAGAATCTGGTTTGAATAAAAAACCTACATTACCACCTATGCCCATGCCATCACTTTTATTATTGCTTTGGCTGTCGGCTATATTAGATCCTGGAAATCCTGTGATGGGTTGTAAATTAAAATTAGCGTATGAAAAATTCACTCCAGCTCCGACTGAAAAATAATCCGATAACTTAATTGCCAATGCTGGAACTACATCATAATCTTCAATCGTATTATTAGCTTGAACATAACGTAAAATTGAAGTTTCATCCGCATTTCTAGTGGCGGTGTTTGAGACAACTGCAAGGCCTATGATTAGTCTATTTGTTGCGGGTATTCCAAAATAAAAAGAAGGTGAATAATATCGTGAATCAGAGCTGGAGCTGCCCGCATTTGTAATACCGGTTGAAACTGATGTAGTCTGACCGTTAAATTGAGTGCGAAAATCCGCGACGGACCCTTGAAAAATAATTTGTGGGTTCTTAATCAGCATTAAAGCTGCTGGATTATAATAACTGGCCGTCGCATCATTTAATACGGCTGTACCCATGGTGGTTTCTATAAATGAAGCTTGTACAGCAATAGGCAGTAATGTTAACAATGAGAAGAGAGGAGCACGTATTTTTATATTCGATGTGCATATTTTTATTAAAGAGGTCATGACTTGACTAGCATCCTTGCAAACACCGCTTAAAGTATATTTAGTGTAATCATCAAAATTTTAAACATAAAGCTTTAATATTGAGAAGTTTAAGATATAATGTTAAGT
>DHJK01000190.1 GCA_002404295.1 Legionellales bacterium UBA4722 | reverse complement strand
AGATGTGTATAAGAGACAGCTGTTGTAGTGATTGCAAATGGCTATATGTATTTTTATTTTCTAAATTATCTTTATTGATAAAATCAAGCATTATTTTTTGATAGTAATCGCGAAGTTGATCCTGTTACACAAAAACCAGAAATAGTGCTTTTTGCTTGACTGCTCAGATTCGCAAGAAGAATAAATAAAATAATCTCTTCATTCATTGGAAACCCTTCTTCTTTAAATAATAGCAATGCTTCCTGAAATAAACGGATAAGATTTTCTAAAGCAAACAATTCTTTCCAAACAAAAAATGATAAAAAGGAATGCTGACACAGATTGGAGATCGCCCGAAGAATTTTTTTTGTCAGTGGTGCTTTATAATCATTTAAAGACAAAAGAAGGTCGCTGACTTGTTTAGGTGCGAAAATACGCTCATCTTGAAACATAAAAATAGTTTTGACTTCTTCTAATGGGATCTTTTCTTTTATTAAAGGAATCATTGAGTCTGAAATAATTCGTGCGCATTGGTAATCAGCTGGATCATGAAGTGAAAGAATAATTTCTGCAATGATGTTTAACGCAGCAAGGTTTTGTATTTCTAGATGCGTTGATATGATTATATCGATTATATCGATTATTGAAGGATTCTGCCCGCTTATCATATATGAAAGTGCGACCAGCTCGTTTGTTAATGGGATAGCATTGCTTTCGAGTTGTTTCAGGTTTTTGATGAAAGCCTTTGTTTGAGCAAGTGATTCATGGCGTGATTGAGCAATCATGATGAAAGCTTCAGGCGTAATTGAAATATTATTCTCGTGTAATTTGGAAAGTATATCTAAAAGATCTGTTCTTCTGTAATAATTGTAATTGACAGAAATCATTAGATGAAAAGTTTGATCAGTTAATATTTTTGCTGTATTTAAAAAAAGAAGCACGTTGCAAAGATAATTCGGACTATTGTGATAAAAAGAAAATTTTTCGATTCGGTGTTCAGTCAGTTCTATGGTGGTCTCTGTAAGTAAAGATTTAAATCCATTAATGACATATCTATGGTCAAGAAGATGCTTATCAATTTTACCGCATGCTTTGACTATTTTCTGAGTACGGTCAAGCCATTCATCTATGTTTAAAAGCAGTAATTGATTTAAAATAGTATCAAGTACTTGACTGGAATAAAATGAATTTTCATCATTGAAGAGCCTATTTTTTTTTAATGCAACTAGATTGTCAGCAACTTCGAGCGCCTTTTCGCCGGCAGTATAAAGAAGTACGCAAGTGAGGTCTGTAAATATCCCAGCGTTGTCTGCTCTTATTAATGCATGAACGACGATGTGGGCATGTTTTCCTGCGAGAATAATGGCCGCTTGCGCTTTTATTAATAGATCAGAAGTAGATAATCCCTCTTCTTTTAATATTGAAATGGCGGAATGAATGCGTGTTATGTCAGTGGAGCTTTTTATAAATGTTTTAATTTCATTGTGTGATTTATTTAAAAATGCATAATAATGAGTTACATTTTCTGTGATTGATTGATGTGGTAAAGCCCCCCCTTTTTGTTCGCTAGCGGGTGATGAAAGAGGGTCGGGCGTTAGTATTTTATCATGGTTGCTTTGCATTGTTTTATACTCATAGGTTTTTATAAGAAGTCTTCATGTTTGTTTAACTTGTTAGAGCAAATCCTTTTCGTTGTCTGAGAGAGGATGCTGTTACTTCAGTATTATCAATCTCATCTATTGTTGGCTGATGCGTTTTTTTAGTGAGATAGATGAGATTGTATGCAAGCATAACGATGTCGGGAGCAATGAAATTATTAGAAAATAATTTAAAAACACTCTTATTAGTTAGTATATGAAGAATTTGAGACTGATATTCGTTATCAACTTTATCAACATTTTTATTTTCTTCATTGTTTCTTTGAATCAAATATTGTTTTGTCATATCTGCAATTACAACTGCAGTAGTTGCATTAATTGAGTTCTTTATATTGGTTTCGTAAAATACTCTTGATCTTAGCTCCTCAACGGCATCTTTTATTGTATTGTGTTTAAGTAGTACGACCTCACTTTCACTCATTAAAAATGCAGTGTTGATAATCTTCACATTTTCTATTGTTCGATTTGCTATTGGATCGATGCTGGGATTTGTGGTTGTTGCTGGCAGGGTTTCAGGTTTCATAGTGTTAGCCTCGTTTTATTAATAAAAAGATCAAGTTAATTAGAGGGTTAGAAAAGCCGCTCAATTAGCTGGAAATGATCATAATATTAACAAATAATTCAAGGCAGTGCAATTAAAATCAGATAGTTGTCATCCTGAGTCCTTCTTTTCACAGCACACCCCCGGCGTCGTCATTGCGACCCACGCTGCGCTCTGGATCGCAATGACGGCAATGGAATGAGCTATTGCAGTCGTTTGAATTTGATTATAGTTAAATTACCCTTGCTTAATTTTTTCACCCCAATGTTTTGCTTTTGATATCAATTCCTTTTCATCGAGCGTAGTAAGCACGCGATTCTTTAAAAGTTGTTTACCAGCAACCCACACATCTGTTACTTGGCTACGAGAAGCAGAATAAACAATTTGTGATATGGGATGGTAAACTGGAAGTGTTTCAATGGCGTCTAAATTGATGGCTACCATGTCAGCTGATTTTCCTATTACTAAAGAACCTGTAATAGCATCG
Source organism: Legionellales bacterium UBA4722 (assembly GCA_002404295.1). Lineage (GTDB taxonomy): Bacteria > Pseudomonadota > Gammaproteobacteria > DSM-16500 > DSM-16500 > UBA4722. Next base: position 9,360 of record DHJK01000190.1, on the reverse strand, counting down.
ATGCCCAAAGCTTTAGCGCCATGCAATGTGGCTTTTGTTAAAATATCAGGTGCAGACACACTTTCTGGATTTTGAGCAAGGTGTTTTGCCAAGAATGCAGCTGAGCGCATTTCTTCTAACATATTGAGATCATTGTTACTCGCCGCGCCATCGGTGCCGAGCGCTACATTTAAACCACGTGCTTCTAATTTTTCAATACTGCATGCGCCGCTGGCTAATTTCATATTCGATTGCGGGCAATGCACGATATTAGGTTTTCCTGATTGCAGTATATCCAAATCTTCTTCGTTGATTTGAGTCATGTGGACTGCAATTAAACGTGGGGAAATCAGTCCCAGTTTTTGTAAGCGCTGAATAGGTCGTTGTTGGGTTTGTGCGATGGATTGATTCACTTCATCGGCTGTTTCATGAATATGCATATTTATTTTTAAATCGTATTTTTCTGCGAATTCTTTGACTTTTAATAAATTAGCATCAGCAACGGTGTAAATCGCATGCGGTGCTACAGTTGCTCTGATTCGATCATGATTTTTATACGCTTCATAAAATTCTAAACCTTTAGCGAAATATTCATCTGTGTTGGCAGCCCATGCGGTAGGGAAATCAATGACGGTAATACCGATAGAGCCTCTAACACCTGCAATATCAGCCGCTTCTGCAGTGGCTTGTAAAAAGAAATACATATCGTTGAAGCAGGTGGTGCCGCTGCGAATCATTTCTGCCATGGCAAACAGCGAAGCATCGCGGACAAATTCATGGCTGACCCATTTTTTTTCAGCGGGCCAAATGTGGTTGTTAAGCCAGTTCATTAATGCTAAATCATCGGCGAGGCCGCGGAACATGTTCATGGCGAGATGGGTGTGTGCGTTGACCAACCCTGGGATAATAGCGTGTGAAGAATAGTTCTCAGTAGTGCGAGCGGTATAACGTTCTTTAGCGAGTTTGCTGGGTAAAATATCTTTAATTTTACCTTGATGAATGACAAGGGCATGGTCTTCTAAAACAGTATCGTTTCCTTCGCAGGGGATGAGCCATTTGGCTTGAATGATTTGATCAACGGATTCCATGGTATGTACTCTTTATGTTAATGACTGTTTTAGATTTCAGACGAAGCGTAAATTTTTGTAACGGCTTATCTTTTCTACAGATCTCAACTCTCGTCATTGCGAGCGTGAGCGAAGCAACCTAGTCTTTCAAAGCTGATTAGCACCATTGAAGCTCAAAAGCAGCGTTNNCGTTGAAAGACTAGGTTGCTTCGCTCGCGCTCGCAATGACGAGAGTTGAGATCTGCAGTGACGGTGCAAAAGGTAAGCTGTTGCGAATTGCTCTACGTCCAACTAAGCGCACTATTCTAATCTTTTTTAGATTTTATAAAAGTAATTTATCCAACGCATTGGCAAAATCTTGTATTTCTTTTTTACTGATCTTAGGAGGCCCGCCGGTATTGACCCCGCTGCTTCTTAGTTCTTGACTGAAATTCCGTATAGATAAGCGCTGTTTAATATTACTTTCTGAATACATTTCACCTCGTGGATTGAGCGCTTTTCCACCTTTGCTAATGACAGCATCCGCAAGCGGAATATCTGCGGTAATCACTAAATCACCCGCTTCAAGTTTTTCAACGATTTTATTATCTGCCACATCAAAACCTGCAGTGACAACTTGTTTAGTAATGAAAGGAGAGGGTGGTGATAGGAGTGGGTGATTAGACACTAAAATCAGCATCGTCCGTGTTCTATTCGCAGCACGAAATAAAATGTCTTTAATGACTTTAGGACAAGCGTCCGCATCAACCCAGATCTGCATGGTGTTCTCCTAAAATTTGCTTTGTAATGGAAACCAATATGCCATATAAAGCGGATAATGATGATAATTATGTTCCAAATCAATATGAAGATTTTTAGCGCTCAGTATAGTTCTGTAAGGAGGATGATATTTTTCTGCATATTTATTGAGACTTTGGCTGCGTGTCACCCAGCCTGATTTCACTTCAATAGGAATAATTTTGGAATGATCCAGGTATAAAAATTCGATTTCAGATCGATCTTCTTGCCAGCTATGCAAGTTTAATACACCTTGTGCAATGAGTTCTTGCGCAACAAAATTTTCTGCAATATAGCCTTTATAAGTGCCATAGTCATAATCTAAGATAGCTGTGAGTGGTAAATCAGCCAGTGCGCCTAGTATGCCTATGTCGAACAGATAAAGTTTAAATCGAGTTTCGTCCGTGTATGCCGTTAAAGGTAGCTCAACATGTTCAATCACAGAGACTTTAATGACTAATTCCGCCGCTATTAACCAATCAAAAACGCTTGCAAGTCGTTGGTAACGATCAATGCCTGGGATGATGCCTTTAAATTGAAAACGTTTTGCCGATCCATCTTGAGCATGCGCAAGTTGGCTTGGAATGGCTTGCCAGACACGATCAATATGCATTGCATTCACTTTACCTGAATGCTTGGCGATGTCCGCATAGTATCCGTAAATAAGTTCAGTTTGTTTTTTGCGAGCAAGGGTGAGCGCATTGTGTAAATCTTCTTTATTTTCTAAAAACGTCTGTATTACTTCAGGTAAGCCGCCTGTAATAAGATAGATTTTGAATTGTTGCCATAAATGATCGTGGATAATGTTTGGAAGGGTATCATTGGGGGTGAGGTTGTTTAAAACATTGAGTGATTTTAAATCGTCTTGTGCTTCAAGGAATTCAGCAAAACACATGGGGTGCATATGTAACAAATCTACTTTTCCTACTGGGAATGATGTGTTGCCTAAGTGGAGTCCTAGTAAAGAGCCAGCGCAGCAAATAGCAAGTTCAGGGAGCTGTTCAGCAAAATATTTTAGGCTTGTCAATGCGTCAGGGCATTCTTGTATTTCATCAAAGATCAGCAGATCATTTTTTATATCAATCGGTTTATCAAATAAGAACCTTAATTCATTTATGATTCGTTTGGGGTCGTAGTCTTCTTTAAAGAGCTCGGATGCTTTTTTATTTTGCTCAAAGTTTAGATAGTGAAAAGCAGGGAAATCATCCCCCCCAAATTCTTTTAAGGCGTATGTTTTCCCTGTCTGCCGGACACCTTTTAAGATTAACGGCTTGCGGTCTTTTTTTTGTTTCCATTGCCTGAGTTGTTTTAAAATAAACCGCTTCATGGGTGGCTCTCCGTTCGAATTAGCTTCTAACTTGTAAATAACGGCATAAATGACGTTATTTGCAAGTTATTATCGGCATATATGCCGTTTTTTGCAAGTTAATATTGGCTAATTTGACGTTTTGAGTGACCCTCGACACTGAGTAGTTACCGTTAAATGCCCTCTTTGTTCTCCTTTCCCTTATCCAATACATAACTTGTACTTCTTCCTCCCGCAGCTTCTTTTGCTAAGATACCTAGCTCGATAAGCGCTTGTATGTCACGCGACGCTGTATCTTGGGAGCATTTTGTTATTTTTGCCCATTTTGATGAGGTTAGCTTACCTATAAATTTTTCAAATAGGTTATTAAGCATCAAGCGTTGTCTATCATTGAATTTTACTGTTTTATGTTGCTCCCAGAAACGAGCTTTTCGCAGTATTTTGGCTAAGGTTTCAGTAGTGGACAGGAGTGCGTGCTCCATACAAGTGAGAAACCATTCTAGCCAATCTGTCACATCAAGCCCATTTTTTTGAGTGCTTTCTAACTGCCTATAATAAGAGCTGCGTTCTTTTCTAATTTGTGCTGATAAACTGTAGAATCGTTGACTGTTGTTATCTGTGCGTGCAAGTTGAAGATCTGTAATTGTTCGAGCAATGCGACCATTGCCGTCTTCAAAGGGATGTATAGTGACAAACCAAAGATGTGCTAAGCCTGCTTTTATAGTGGGATCAACAGACTGTTTGTTATTAAACCAAGTTAAAAATATATTCATTTCCTCTTCAATGCGAGAAGCCGTTGGTGCTTCAAAGTGGACTTTTTGATGTCCTAGAGCGCCCGAGACCACTTGCATTGGACCGTGTTGGTCGTATCGCCAGTCGCCAACCATAATAGGATTCATGCTCTTTCGACCTGTGGGGAATAATGCAGCATGCCAGTTAAACAATCGTTCTTTCGTAAGTGGTTTATTAAAGTGTTGAATTGCATCCAGCGCAATTTCAACTGCACCGTCTACGTGGCGATCTGCTGGAACGAGACCTGCGATATCCATGCCTAATTTTCTTGCTATGGAAGAGCGTACTTGGTCTGGGTCTAGCGTTTCATTTTCGATCTCGCTATTTTTAACGACGTCTTGTGTTAGGGTAAGAAGCGTTGCTTCATTTTGTAAACTAAAGCCTAATGCTTCCATGCGTCCTTGAAGACGGCCTTGATGCTGGTGAACTGTTGCAAGAAGAGGGGCTAATTTTATTGGATCCCAAGTGAATATTGGCCAGTGGCTAAGCTCATGGATATAGGTTGTCATTCTCCGCACCTCTTGCGGAGAATGTAGCATTTATTCTCCGCAGAATCAAGAACATTCTCCGCTAAAAATACGGAGAATAAGGCGGATATTCTCCGCGCAATATCATAACTGATTGAAAGTAATGTAACTATTCATTCCCCATCGGCGGCATCATCCCCGGCGGTAATTTACCCTGCAACCCGCGCATCATCTTTAATAGACCGCCTTTGTTAGCCAGCTTCTTCATCATTTTTTGCATCTGCGTAAACTGCTTCAATAAGCGATTAATAGCTTGAATATCCGTACCCGACCCTAAAGCAATACGACGCTTACGTGACCCATTAATCACAACCGGCATACGTCTTTCTTTAGGTGTCATGGAATTAATAATGGCTTCAATTTCAGAAAGCGATTTGTCATTCACTTTATCCGTCGCGCCTTTTGGAAGATTAGCCACGCCGGGTAATTTTTTCATGATACCCATGATGCCGCCCATGCTGGAAATTTGGCGTAATTGATCGCGGAAATCTTCTAAATCAAATAACTTTCCTTTTTTAATTTTCTTGGCAAATTTTTCTGCTTTTGCACGATCCAGGTTACGCTCTGCATCTTCAACCAGCGTGAGGATGTCGCCCATGCCCAATATGCGAGAAGCAACACGGTCTGGATGAAACGGTTCTAGCGCATCAATTTTTTCACCAATACCCATAAATTTAATGGGTTTGCCCGTGATATGGCGAATAGAAAGTGCAGCACCACCGCGTGCATCGCCGTCTGTTTTAGTTAAGATCACGCCAGTCAGTGGTAGTGCAGTATTAAACGCCTGTGCAGTATTTGCAGCGTCTTGCCCTGTCATGCTATCGACAACGAACAAAGTTTCAATAGGCTGGATTGCGTTATGCAAGTGCGTAATTTCCGCCATCATTTCATCATCGATATGTAAACGTCCTGCGGTATCGATAATCACTACATCGATTAATTTAGATTTTGCAGCTTGAATCGCAGCAGTTGCAATCGCAACGGGATCTTGTGTGCTATCACTGGGATAAAATTCTACATTGATATTTTTTGCGAGTGTTTCTAATTGTTTAATCGCTGCCGGTCTATAAATATCCGTGCTGACAACCAATACCGATTTTTTTTGATTTTCTTGTAACCAGCGTGCGAGTTTTGCAACAGTGGTTGTTTTGCCGGAACCTTGTAGCCCGGCCATCAAAATGATAGCGGGTGGTTGGGTGGCAAGGTTTAGCGTATCACAACGTTCACCCATCATGATGACAAGTTCATCATGCACTAATTTGATAAGTGCCTGTCCTGGACTCAGGCTTTCCATGACTTTAACGCCAATGGCTTTTTCTTGTATATGCTCTATGCAATGTTTAACCACCGGCAGAGCCACATCCGCTTCAAGCAAAGCCATGCGGATATCGCGCAGCGTGTCTTTGATATTGTCTTCGGTTAAACGACCTCTGCCGCTTAAATTCTTTAAAACCTGGGTTAATCGTTCAGATAGGTTAGTAAACATACAATACTCTATATTTAATGAGATGGGGGTTAGGATTGGGTGTGGATTATACATTAATTCTTGAAGGGTGCACACGTATCTATGAGAGGCCTAATTAAAAAAACAACGTTTTTAATTTTAATTGTGTCAGTAGAAAAAAGTAAGATTAATCAGATTGATAGAATTTTCTAAGGCCGGAGCTGTTTAAATTTTGATTATTTTTTCTTGTATATTTTACAAATTACGCATAGTATGCATATTACATTTTCTCTGGGATTCGTGCACGAAGATTTTTCTAGATGTGAGCGGCTCAGTATAGTTAATAATAATGAGGAGAGAAAACTTATGTCACATGCACGTTTATCTACAAGACTCGCTCAAACAGTCCAAGCAGCTTCAGCAAATGTTCATCAAGCAGCACACGTTGCTGCTCTTTTGCTCACTGAGGGTGCAGTAGCGCTTGAAGCAACCGCTGCTACGACTGGAGCTACTTTAGCGATAAAAGGGATTATTGGAGCAGCGGCTGGGGTGGCGGCTCAGGCAATTCCATACACTGCATTTGCAATGGGGTTTGCTGGGGTTGTGTTAGGTACTTGTGATTTTGTGGCTAGTTATTTGTTTGAGGGTGAAATTGACGATCGTTTTTATCCTAGTATATATCAGCGTCAGCAGAGACTCAGTAAGAATCAGAAAACATTCTACACAGTAATCGGGGATAAACTTGCTAGTGAATTTGCTGCTGATAGCGCGAGGACAGATCGTCCGGAAATTCTTTCAAGAGAAGAACTTAACGCCATGAAACGTGAGAATTTGCGCTGGCACGGTGCATATGTTGCACTGTCTTCTCTCCCAGTTGCAGGATTAGCTTATATGGCTTTATCGCCTAGCTTCATACCAGCTGTATTGTCAGGATTCTCAGTCTGTGCTTTATCTTTTTTAGGAATGGCTATTACTTCCGGTTTTCAATTACTAGCAGAACTAAATACTCTTGCAAACGCACGGAGTGATGAGCTAGATGGAATGAAAATAATATCACCTGTATTTAAGGCGATGGAAACTGCTGGGTTCGCAATGCTTGCTTTCGGTAATCCTATGCTTGGTTTGGCTTTCTTGGGTGCTTCTTTCTACGGTCAATATAAAAAAGGTACGCTTACTAAAGATACATTTGCAAATCTTAGTTCAAGTGCAAGCGTGCTTTTTAGTCCTTGTCGTGCAAAAGAGGATAAAGATGGTCAAGATTCTCTTATGTCACTTCCCGATGTTGAGGCTAAGCCACCAGTGTATTCTTATAGACCTGCTTTATAAAGATGGGTTAATTGGCGCTGAGTTACTTCTTTGTCTATGCTTGAAAAGAGGAGGCTTTTCAGCATCAGTTATTTCACTAAAACTAAATAAGCCTACGTATTGTATTGCACGCACCTGCGCTATATCTTCTCGTGATATTCTTTTAGCAAGTCGGCTTTCTTTAATAATAGGAATATTGGTTTTTTGTCCTCTTCTGTGGGATTTTTTAAATTTCCGATGCAGCTCACGCACGCAAGACCAATCTACGTTATTGCTTTTTAGGATATCGTACTCACATTTTTTGACGAGATCTTGTATACCTTGATTTTCTTCTATTTTAGGCGTGCCAACTATTCCAGTTATTAATGCTCTCAAGGGAATTTTAATAAACCATGTTAATGGTGTCGCAATAATTTGTGTTACGCCTCGTGGTAAGTTTGAAACGCCTTCCAGCATCCAAGAAGCTGATCGGCAAAAGTTAGAATTCATATTGTTAGCAAAATCACTGAAGGACTTTGAAGTGAATGCGTACTCAATAGTATCATATAGGAAAACTAAGGGTGTGATTAGGATAGTCGCTACACCTTTCAGTGTATTCCCAATGCCTCTTAGCGGTTGCAAAAAATCTCGTACAGCATGGTATCCAAAATAGCCGGTTTTATAGGGTTTAAAGGTATCAACGAAATCTTTATCTATATCAACAATAGGTTGCAGTGCTCCTAGAAGTTGCTGGCTGAAATAAGGCTTAGGATCTGCATTATTTTGGCGATTGTCGCTCATATATTGAAAGAGCGATTGGTAGCCTTTGTTGGTTTTTGGCATAATGTTAACTTCGGGCATCGTCTTCTGAAATAGCAGATAGTTCTGGCTGTATTGCGACTCTTTATCCAACGAATGAAGAGCAGAATGATTTTAAGAAAAATGAGAGTTTAATGCTTCGTCGATGTACTGTTGTAAAGTAAGCCGATGTTGATTTTATTGCTCGGGGTGACTGGATTCGAACCAGCGGCCCCTGCTTCCCGAAAGCAGTGCTCTACCAGGCTGAGCTACACCCCGTTTTAGTAACTTCGTTCTACTACAAATCCTGCGAGTCTATGCAATGCCTCACGGTAAGGTGATTCGGGTATGAGTGTGAGTGCGTCACACGCTTGTTTTGCATGTTGTTTTGCAGCGTTTGAAGTGTACTCGATGGCGCCGGTGGATTCAATAATTTTGACGATGGAGGGGATTTCTGTAGTGGAGCCGGTTTGAATGGCGGTGCGGAGTAGGTCGACTTCTTGAGTAGTGCCTTTGGTGAGTGCATATATTAGAGGGAGGGTGGGTTTTCCTTCGGTGATGTCGTTTCCCATGTTTTTGCCGGTTTGGTCGGCGGATGCGCTGTAGTCGAGGGCGTCATCGATTAATTGGTATGCGATGCCGAGATTCAAACCATATTTTTGCATGGCGGATATGTAGTCGAGGTTGTCGGTACAGAGGGCTGCGCCTGCTTGAGTTGCCACTTCAAATAATTTTGCTGTTTTACGCATGATGACATCGAAATAGGATGCTTCTGTGGTGTCGGGGTTGTGGCAATTAATGAGTTGTAGTACTTCGCCTTCTGCGATGATGTTGGTGGCATTGGAGAAAATGCTTAGGATGGGTAAGTGTTGTAGTTTAACGATGAGCTGGAAAGCGCGGGAATATAAGAAGTCACCGACTAAGACGCTGGCTTCGTTGCCCCAGATGGAATTGGCGGTTTCGTGACCGCGGCGTAAGTTGGAGCTGTCTACGACGTCATCATGTAAGAGGGTGGCGGTGTGGATGAGTTCGATCGCGGAGGCGAGTTCAATGTGGTGTAGTTTTTGGTGGTCTAAGGCGCGGGCTGAGAGTAAAACTAATAGAGGGCGGATGCGTTTGCCACCGGCGCTTAAGGTGTGGGCCACTAATTCATTGATGAAGGGGATGTCTGATTGGAGCTCTTTTGAGATGAATCGGTCGGTCTCGGTGAGGTCGGTTCGCACGAGGGAGCGTATGGATTCCAAGGGCATGAGGGTTACTTCTCGGTAATGGGGTAAGTGATTGAATCGTAGTGGGGAGGTTGGTGGGCTGTCAAGGTTTAAAGGAGTTTAGTTGCTTTAATCGTGAACGTGCCCGTGCCATCCAGCCTCGTCATTGCGAGCGCGA
>DHJK01000068.1:5657-5850 GCA_002404295.1 Legionellales bacterium UBA4722 | reverse complement strand
TATCCAACTGAGCTACGGGCGCACTGGTGCATAGATTAGCATAACCTCTCCCCTTGTGGGAGAGGTCGGCTTGATGCGACTGGTGAGGGGTGCTTTTAGCGGCATTACGTATGTATTAAAAAGCTGCTTTTTGATATATGACTCAGGTAAATTAAGAAACGCTTTAGTCATGTTTTGAAAAAGCAATTTGATT
>DHJK01000068.1:0-5488 GCA_002404295.1 Legionellales bacterium UBA4722 | reverse complement strand
CTCTCCCACAAGGGGAGAGGTTACTAAGCAGCAAATAATTAACATTAAATAAACAAGGAATAAACCATGTCCCTCGCCATCGTCTACAGCCGCGCCTCTGCCGGCATTCAAGCCCCGCTAGTGACCATCGAAGTCCATCTCGCCCGTGGCTCCAGACTGGTGCATATCGTAGGAATGCCTGAGACTGCAGTAAAAGAAAGTCGCTTTCGCGTGCATAGTGCTTTTGTAAATGCTAATTTTGAATTTCCATTTGGTACTGTCATCGTGAGCCTTGCGCCTGCTGATTTACCTAAAGAAGGAGGCCGGTTTGATTTACCTATTGCATTAGGTATTTTAGCGGCTTCAAATCAAATACCTTATAAAAAACTTATTCAATATGAATTTGTAGGTGAGCTGGCTTTGTCCGGTGAGTTGCGTCCAATAGAAGGTATTTTGCCAATTGTATTAAGCGCACGAGAAGCAGGCCGTTGTTTGATTGTGCCGCGCGCAAATGCAGCCGAGGCTGCGTTAGTCAAAGATGCCCAAGTTTTTTATGCAGATCATCTGTTAGAAGTGAGTGGCTATTTACAGGGTAGAAATACTTTAGAATCTTGCGCGCCACTTATGATATCAAAAAAAAATAATATCACGTTAGATTTAGCCGATGTACAGGGCCAGCCTCATGCCAAACGTGCCTTAGAAATTGCCGCAGCCGGCAGGCACAATTTATTATTTATAGGGCCGCCTGGTACTGGAAAAACCATGCTGGCAGGCCGATTGCCTAGTATATTACCTGAATTGTCAGATCAGCATGCCGTGGAAGTGGCTGCTATTGCATCAGTCAGCAATGACGGCTTTGATCCCAGTCAATGGCAGGTTGTTCCTTTCCGCTCTCCACATCACACAACCTCAGGTATTGCACTAGTAGGCGGTGGTCGTCCACCTCATCCGGGTGAAATTTCATTGTCGCATCATGGCGTATTATTTTTAGATGAGCTTACTGAGTTTAATAGACATGCGTTAGAGTCATTACGTGAACCTTTAGAATCTGGAAAAATAACGATCTCACGCGCGGCTCACCAAGTTGTTTTTCCAGCACGTTTTCAATTATTGGCAGCGATGAATCCTTGCCAATGTGGTTATGCTGGCAGCCCAAAAAGACGATGTCGCTGCACTGAAGAACAAGTGCAGCGCTATTTATCAAAAATATCAGGCCCTTTGTTGGATCGAATTGATATGCAAGTTGAAGTACCCAGTTTGCCGCCAGGTGTGTTATCGTTTGCGACAGCAAGTGTTAATGAGACCAGCCTTGTTGTGAAAGCGCGCGTAGAAGAAGCTAGGCTACGCCAATATCTAAGACAAGAAAAATGTAATCAAGAATTGATGGCGAATGATTTGTCGCAGTTTTGTAGCTTGTCAGATAAGCCGCAACAGTTGTTAAATCAAGCCATGCAAAAATTTAACCTTTCTGCTCGTGCTTACCATCGTGTTATAAAGGTGGCGCGCACATTGGCTGATTTAACGGGCGATGCCGTCATCTCAGATAACCATATTAGTGAAGCATTGACCTATCGTTATCTAGACAGGTTAAAATATGAGCAGTCAAGGTAACCTGTTTTGTGATTTTTACGCTATACTTAACTGTAAGCTCGGCTGTGAAAAGGTATACTGCGTCATTCCAAGTGATTATAGGAGAGCAAAGCAATGGCTATCATGTTCTATCCACACGAAGAAGATATGGAGTCTAGTGCATTACCGGCCAGGCTTGAACTTTTAATGACAGGTGCCGAACGCTATAAATCTATCGTGCTTGAAACAGCTGCGAAGTCTGCTGAAGTGGCTGTGGATCCTGCAAAACGCATGGTGCCACGAGAATTGGTGTATGCCTTTAACTGGCAAGAATTATCAAGATTGTTACGAGAGTTACGTGAGATGCCGGAACAGCCTCCCTCGGCTAGATTAACAAAAGCCGGCCATCTAGCTAAGCTTGCTGAGATTTACGAAGTATTGCGCGGTGCTAAGATGCCTAAGCTTGAAGCGGTTAGGCTGGCATTGATCAACGAAGCAAATCAATTAAAATCCTCAAGCGCGGCGTAAGTAACGCTTTATTGCGCTTTCATCGCCTTGTCAATAAAGTCTTAAGCCTTGCCAAGTTTGACTTGCCTGCATTCATTGTGCATACTTCGTATGACAATATACGCATATTTTGAGGATTATATATGACGCAATTTACCAGAGTTACCATGAATCTTACTGATCGAGACGTGAGAAATACTGAAAAAGTAAGCCAATTGTTTCATACGCGTAGCAAAGCCGACGCAGTAAGCGCAGCATTAGGTATAACTAGCTCATTAGGAGAAATGGTTAAAAAAGGGAATGAGTTGCTTATACGCAACAAAAAGGGTGAATTACAAAAGGTGTTTATTCCAGGGCTAGATAACGATGACGAATGAGCAACAAGATTGGAGCGCAGTATCGCCAGCATCACCAGCACATTGGCAAGTTAAAGCGGGCCCTATCATCACACACGAAAACAAAAGCGTTTATTTAACGGTTGTGTGGATGCTTGGAATAATAGTGTTAGTCTCGCTAGGCGGCCTCATCTGGCTTTCTTACCTCGACAAACAAATCCCGCAAGCTTTGATTGCCCTTGGCTCAGTTGCTGTTGGTGCATTAGGAAGTTTATTTACACATAAATAAGGTGAATAATATGAGTGATAAATATGCTTATCGTGTTGTATGGTCTGAAGAAGATAAAGAATATGTAGGTCTTTGCGCCGAATTTCCAAGTTTAAGCTGGTTGGATAAATCACAAGACAACGCGTTTGAAGGCATTCGTAAACTCGTGGCGGAGATCATTGAAGATTTGAAATAACTTTTGTTATAAAAATAGAGCTGTTACGTTAGGACTTCTTCCATCGCGTTTTTTAATTTCCCCATAGCATTTTTTTCTAGCTGTCTCACGCGCTCTGCTGAAATTTGATATTTATCCGCCAGCTCTTGCAGTGTTGCTTTATTTTCATTTAACCAACGCGCAGATAAAATTTCTTGGCTGCGCGCATCTAACTGACTTAATACTTGATGCAGGGCAGCGCTGGATTGTTCGGCGGTATTGGTTTTTTCAAATGTTTCGGCGGGGCTGTAACGATGATCTTCTAAATAGCCCGCAGGTGCTGAATTGAATGAGGTTTCATCCTCTTCGTCCGCGTAGCCGTCAAAAGAAGTATCGGAATTATTTAAACGCATTTCCATTTCACGCACGGTTTCAGGTTTAACACCTAAGTCTTTAGCAACTTGATTAATTTCTTCATTGGTAAACCAACCCAAGCGTTTTTTCATGCTGCGTAAATTAAAGAAGAGTTTACGTTGCGCTTTAGTTGTCGCAATTTTCACAATGCGCCAGTTACGTAAAATGAACTCATGAATTTCAGACTTGATCCAATGCACAGCAAAGGTGACCAGGCGCACACCCATGGTTGGATCAAACCGTTTTACAGCTTTCATTAAACCAATATTGCCTTCTTGAATGAGATCGCCTAATGGTAGACCGTAACCCATATATCCTTTCGCAACGCGCACGACATAACGTGCATGGGCTAATACCAATTGTCTTGCCGCGCTTAAATCATTTTGTGTTTGCAAACAGACAGCCAGATCGTGTTCTTCTTTTTGGCTGAGCATGGGGATTTGATTAACGTAGCTCATGTATGCATCTAAGCTATTAATGGGTTGGCGGATATCGAATGTTTGTAGGCTTGTATTCATTAAGCTTGACTCCTTCATGAATATGTTCATTTTGCGGGCTATTCTAGCACTCCTCACTGGGGAGTGCCAGCTTCTCCTTCAAATAAAGCAGCCACAAACTCATCTGCTACAAACGGTCGCAGATCATCAATCTTCTCACCCACGCCAATAAATCGAATAGGCAATTTCAACTGCTTGGCAATGGCAAAAATAATTCCACCTTTAGCTGTGCCATCCAGCTTAGTAATTGCAATCCCGCTTACGCCAATACTGTTATGAAATTCCAGCGCTTGATTGAGTGCATTTTGTCCAATGCTGGCATCGAGAATAAGTAATACTTCATGCGGCGCAGTAGGATCTAGCTTTGCCACAACGCGTCTCACTTTTTTTAATTCATCCATGAGGTGCGATTGGGTATGTAAGCGCCCAGCTGTGTCAGCCAGTAACACATCTATTTTTTGCGCCTTAGAAGATTCCAGTGCGTCATAAATAACGGCTGCCGTATCTGCGCCTGGTTGTTGAGCCACAACGGGTACATCATTGCGTTCTCCCCAAATCTGCAGTTGCTCAATAGCGGCTGCCCTAAAAGTATCGCCCGCTGCCAACAACACTTTTTTATCTAGTTCTTTGAAATAATGTGCAATTTTACCAATGGTTGTTGTCTTGCCTGAGCCATTAATGCCAACAACCAAGATCACAAAAGGCGCTTGGCTTGAAGGGATGGTTAGCGGGACTTGGCAGGGTTGCAATATGGCTTTCATTTCATTTTGCAGCGCTTGCAAGATTGCAGCTTCGTCTGTTAATTCTTTGCGAGCCAGTTTTTGCGTCAAGGTTTTGATCAGCTGCTGGGTTGCTTCAACACCCACGTCGGCGCTGAGTAATTGTGTTTCAATAGTTTCAATGAGGTCTTGATCTAAGGCTTTTTTCCCCAGCAAAAGAGTGGCAATACCAGCTGTAAAACTAGCGCGAGTTTTTGTCAGGCCTGCTTTAAGCCTAGAGAAAAACCCAGCTTTTTCTGGTTTTTCAGAGGTGGTTGAGTTATCCGGCTCATCAATAACCTGTTTTTTTCGCTTTAGAAGATTTAACATCACGAGAGTCCTAAATTAAATTTGCTTAATATTAACATACGATAGCGTCAAAACTGAGGTTTTTTGCATGAAACAAGGCCAGGTACGTATTATTGGGGGTGTATGGCGTGGGCGTCTGCTTGCGGTTCCGGATGTGCTGAATCTGAGACCCACCCCTGATAGGGTGCGTGAAACCCTTTTTAATTGGCTGGCACCTGTCATATCAGGTGCTTATTGCCTAGATGCTTTTGCGGGGAGTGGTGTGTTGGGATTTGAGGCATTGTCTAGAGGTGCTGCGCATGTCGTGATGGTTGAGCAAGAGAAAACAGCGGTGACGCTTTTGCAGGAAGAGCTGGTTATGTTAAAAGCGCAGAATGCAGACATTTATTGCGGGCGTGTTCCTGCGCAATTAAAAAAACCGCAGAGATTATTTGATGTTGTATTTTTAGATCCGCCTTATCAGGAGGATTTATTGTTACCGACTTGTTTTTATTTAGAAGAGCAGGGATTTCTTGCTAGCAATGCGTATATTTATTTAGAAGCGAAAGAAATGTTACAACAATCAGATTTACCTGCTAACTGGCAATTATTAAAAAGCAAAAAAGCAGGCCAGGTAGCATATCATTTAGCGCTGCGCTTGGTATAATCCTGTGGTATCTATATTCAGCGTGCTTTTATCGTGCCCGTGCCCGTGCCCG
>DHJK01000175.1:9847-12925 GCA_002404295.1 Legionellales bacterium UBA4722 | reverse complement strand
ACTCTTAATCAATAGGTCGTTGGTTCGATCCCAACACGGCCCATCTTATTGAATAATAAATATAAATTACAGATTTTTTCAACATCAAAACCCGCCTAAAAATTCCTGCGTGTCGAAACTGTGTCGAAAGTATAAAATCCCGAAGCGTTTCATTTTGTAGACATTCAATAAGTGTGTATTATTCTTGGTTAGGTCAAATGTATAGGTTAAAATGGGCTGCAATAATTAAGGAGGCAAGGAATGTCTAGATATGTGAAAGCTGAATTAGCATTAAATCACACGATTATTTATACGGATGAAGATGGAAGATATTTTAGATTTTCTGGAGGTACCTGGACATGGAGGAATCATAATCCAGGGAATCTTTTTCCAGCAAATGTAAGTGCAAGGCATAATCAAATAGGCCATGCTAAAGTAAATGCGAAACAAAATTTTGCAATATTTCCTGATTATGAAAATGGTCATGCAGCATTACTAGATTGCTTGCTGAATACCTATGGTGAATCATCTATTGATGACCTAGTGAAGGATTATGCTCCAGCAAGCGATGGAAATGATATTAAAAAATATAGAGCAATGCTTCATGATGCAACGGGTGTTAGCAACGATAAAAAAGTCAAAGATTTTATGCCTGATGAATTTGATAAACTTTGGCATGCTATCGAAAGAATGGAAGGCCATCAAGAAGGTACTGTTGTCGAGGTTTTTCCTGTGATTCAAGTTCATAAAGATAAAACAGGAATTCACAACCTAAACGTGAAAATGAAAGGCTGGGCGACTAAAGAAGAATGTATTATTTTAACTAAGCAAGGAGAATTGGATTTGATTATTTGTCGTTCTCAACAAGGTCATGAATATCTTCGAGCTAGAACGGGCAGTTCTATTAATGATAGTCTTGATAAATTGATAGTTAAAGATCACAATAAAAATATTAACAAAGAGCATGTTTCGCAAGAAGCTAATAAGGAAAAAATAGATGTGGTTTATTAGATTTATTATATTGCTTTTATTTTTCATCCCGCCGATTTCTTTAGCGAAAAATAAAATCATTTATTTTGAGCCAAAAATTACTGAGCTTTCTGGTGCGATTGCAATTTTAACAGTTCCTGGGCCGCCTAACTATCTGAGCATTAAGGATGGTGATGAGGCAGAAACCGGCGCTTATTTGGTGTTAAAGAAGCCAGTGGATGTAAAATTAGTTTCTAAAGTTCAAATGAGCAATGATGAACCTGAAAGTAATATATCAATTATCCAGCTTGTTTTGGAAAATGATAAAGATTGGAAAAAAATGGAAAATGGAAATCATGTTCATATTAGTGGTACATTATTTCATGCCATGTGGGCGCATCATCATACAAGGGTGTTGCTTGATGCCAAAAAAATTCAAGTCACTTCCAAAGAAAAGATTGTGAACAACAAGGTTTTTTTACATGAGGTTTATTCAAAATTCTAGATGGAAAAATCCTCTTCTGAATTTGTCGAAAAGAGTACACGATATTTATGTGAGCGAAACTATTATGGTGAGCTAGAAGGTGATCTGTCAGCATGCAGGTTTGGTCTGGGTGCCACAGAACCATTTCGATTTCTTTGATTATTTCTTCCTTGTCGCTGATCTAAAACAAGCGTTCGTGGTTGTGGTGCATAAGGAAAATTATTGACTTGTTGATTGCTTCTACGGCTAAATGGATTAGCAAATAGAGATGCCATACTACTTTGCCAAGTAGTGACATTACGTCCTTGGTTTATTACTATTTCAGCATCATCGTCATTATCGTTCTGTACACAACAGCTTTTTAAAAAAGAACCGCAAGTCTTATTCAATAATGCCATGCCCTGTATCGCACCAATTTGGCAGCCAAGTAAAATTGATTGGTTGATTTCAATTGGGTGCGGTACATTTTCTGTTTGCCTTGGCATGGGTCAATGCTTCGTTCGCCCCTTTAAGTAGGCTTTTTCCTATTTTGCTCATATATGTTTTCCATTGCGTTTTGGACGGTTATCATTTACTGTTTATTACACTTTCAATTCGTTTTATTTCAGACAGGGTTTTCTCGAAATTAGGCGCATCCCCAAAAAACATATCCGTCATTCTTTCGCTATCCTGTTTTAATGAATTAATAAAAACTTCATTTGGGTATATGCGCATGCTGCCTATTTTCGCTTTATCATAGTTTGCCCATTTAGAGGGAAAATAAATGACTTTGTTTTTCACTACATCATTCAGTAACGCTGTGTCACTCAGCGCTTCTTGAGTAAGATTGTTTTGATCGAGCATGGCAATGTCATAATAATGGCGGAACATTCTGCCAGGTAACGGTTTCTGAGGGTCGCGGTGATACTCTGCATGTAGTAATGTTATTTTTTCCCAAAACGTTCTTTTAGCTGTTAATGAAGTTACGCTTATCACTGATGGCGATTCAAATAATTCTGGTAAAAGTTGCTGTGCGTACGGCGATATCGTTTTAGACTCGCAAGGACTATTATCTCCGCGCGCACCAAATTCTAGCTTAATTGAGATATCAATGTATCCATCTGATGGTTTTTCTAAGCAACTTGGGTAATGAAAGATTAAGCTTTGCTCGTCTTTTTCGTCGGTTGTTAGCCGCCATTCTGTATCGGTAAAGTAGGGAGAAATATTTTTTCTAAATGTTTCTGTCAGTATCGGTTTAACATCATTGGCTATTTTAATTTTCACGGCGTAGCTAAGCTGTTCTAAGCGTTTGCCGCGCTGACTTGATGTTGCGGCTGATATTGGATCGTTATCGCCAGTAATGCCGATATACGGTTTTGCTAAAGTTAAATCAATATCCTCCGAAAATCGATCAATAATGTTATAACATTTTGACAATGAGGTGCCGCCCTTGAAGGTTATGTGTGGTGAAAGGGTGGGGTTAGAGAAGATTTGATCGAGTGTCCAGCATACCCAAAAATCTTTTTCAATAATGATCGGGTTGCGAATGTTGGGTGAGCGGTCGGTTGCTTCTTGAAACAGTTGTGCGCGTTCATCTCGCGATACTGAAAGTATTTCTTTCATTTTATTTTCCTATTATTTTAAGAGCGAATGGTACTATCCAAACG
>DHJK01000175.1:8370-9789 GCA_002404295.1 Legionellales bacterium UBA4722 | reverse complement strand
TTTTAAGTTGGGATTTATCATTTTGAGATAATATTTTTTTACATTTTTTTAGTATGTCATCATTAATATTATTTTTTCCTAGATGATGTAATGCGTTAATAACTCTTACGGTATTTATGCTCAATGAAACGCCAGGTATTAATTTTGAATGATTTAGCGTTATCGGGTAATTGCCTATTTTTTTTCGTGTTGAATTGCCTGATGTTATATAGCTTGGCTTTGCCGGTACTTGAGTGTCTAGTCCGAGTAGGTTGGCAAGTCTCGCGCCGCTTGGTTGTATGTTGTCGCCATTTTTTACAGCAATTGCTTTTGCTAGCGCATCAGGATTTGGGGCTAGGGTGCCGAGTTTTGGGTGTTGTGCTGGAAAATCATATATACCATGGCTTAATTTGCGAATGATGCCTTTTTTTAAAAGTCGGTGGAGCGTTGAGGCAATGGTGAGGCGGGGGGCGAGATCAATGAAATTTTTGGGCGTGAATACCCAGCCGCGTTTTTTACCGCGAATTCGTCGTAGTATGCTGTCGCTGGCTGTTTTCATTGGCTATCCTGTGAAACTATAAATGCTACTTAAAGTTTTCATATCTGATCAAATTTAATTACATAATACTATGTAAAATAACAAATAAATATAAAAATATAAAATTAATACCTATTACTATTATAGCAGGCACTTATGAGGATTTAAAGGATTAAGGAAGATGGCGACTAAAGCGGTCTTTGGGCTTGGGCGGCGCTGAAATCGACAGCATTATCCGTGTTTTCCGTTGTATCAATCAATTGCTTTAACTTTTTTCCCCACGATTCAAGCGCATGCTTCTTTTCGGCGTCATAGCTATGCCGGTCATAGATCGAGGTGATACTGCTATCGACGTGGTTGAGTATCTTGCTGACGACTAGGCGTGGGATGCCTATTGAAGTCATGTGTGTCGCAGCAGAGCGCCTCAGATCATGTGGGGTGAAGTGATCTAATTTTTCAAACGTGCTTCTATTCATTGCGCGAGATAGTGATGATGCTGTGGCGTGGGTCTTGCCGTTAGGGGCAGGAAAGGCCCATTTAGAATCGCCGCTAAGGACTTTGATTCTGGTTAATAACTCCATAGCTAAATCTGATAAATAAACCCGATTGGGGTTACCGTTCTTGGCTTTTATTGACGGGATAGACCACCATCGTGTAGTTAGATCGATTTCGTTCCATTCGATAGTAATGATTTCCCCTTTTCTTTGTGCTGTGGCTAATTGCAGCTTAAGTGCCAGTTTGGTTGCTTCAGACATTTTCATATCGAGCTTGCTGTCTTTTGGTATTTTGATTTGATCTAAGCTCAACCAGAATAGGGATTTATTTAAAATAACTGAAGCTGGATGAAGCCTGCTGAAATGCCATGAAACGGGTAAATCTCCCGACTCTTAATCAATAGGTCG
>DHJK01000175.1:0-8267 GCA_002404295.1 Legionellales bacterium UBA4722 | reverse complement strand
ACTCTTAATCAATAGGTCGTTGGTTCGATCCCAGCACGGCCCATCTTTAAAAATCAATAGGTTATGCTTCGCTATTGTTCATTTTAAATTCAAAAATATAGTTTTTAAAAAGTTGGGGTACACTACGGGGTACGCTTAACGCAAACTGCTTGGTTATTGTTATGAATTGTTTACAACCTTGATGCTTCTGAAAAAGTTCATCGCTATAAGTAGATGAGCGTT
The DNA here is from genome assembly GCA_002404295.1 of Legionellales bacterium UBA4722. Lineage (GTDB taxonomy): Bacteria > Pseudomonadota > Gammaproteobacteria > DSM-16500 > DSM-16500 > UBA4722. The sequence continues at coordinate 8,045 of DHJK01000175.1, read as the reverse complement.
AGAATAATTATTCTGAAGCTTATCTATTAACAAGTATTATCTTCTTTTACTTTAATGGTGGTGATATGGTGAATGTAATTTCCTCGAGTCCATTAACTGAAGCTGTACATGTATAAGGATCAGCGGATTTAGGCCTAACATCCATCGAAGTATCTCCTTGAATAGTAACCGCACACAGAGGGACATTTTTATCGTAGTATATCCATTTACGTTTGGCTGATATTCAGCTTCATCTATGAAAAGCCTTACACTGTCAGATTCTTTTTCATATTGTTCGCGGGTATTGCGCACTATTTCACAATCAGTAAATTGCTTTTGTATTAATAGCCTTTTTAACCCTTCTAAGTCCCAGTTAAAGATCCCCGATAACTCAGAATCAATAATTTTTTTAGACAGTTGTTTGTCCTGTTTATCTTCTGGGATAGTGATATCACTAATTTTTGCTTCAAAAATAATATAGGGATTTTTATTACCTGATGATCCGCTGCGAGGATTTTTCTTGTCATTAATACAAACCCATAAGCGAATATGGTATTTTCAATCGCGTGTTGGATTTGTTTTAAATTGTACTGCCATTTTTTACGTAGTTGTTTTAAGCTGTAATATTCAGGTATTGGTTTGTAGTTCATTGTTATCAACCCTTTTTTTCGGGCTTCTTTTATTGCACTAATTAAATTTTTTCCTAGTTTGCTCATGTTAATCGCCGAAATTTTTAATATCGAAAGAGGGGTTTTTGGTTGTCTTATGCGGCAAGAATGGCAAGACCTTTATCATTCACAAGATTTAATAACTTGAGGGATGTTCCTCTGGGATGTTTTTCACCTTGTTCCCACTGTTTTATAGTCGATGTGCTTGTGTTTAGATATTTGGCGAATACGGGTTGGCTAACATGTTCGCGTAAACGAAGTTTTTTTATTTGTTTTGGTGAGAGTTCTTTAATCGGCGGCAAGCATAATGTATCGAATTCTCGCATTGTGGTTGCGTCAATAACATTTGCTTTATGGAGCCCCTTAGCCATCTCATGTGCTACTTTTAGCATGGTCTGCTTTTTCCCTTTCTTTTTTTGTTTCATAAAATCACCTCAAATAATTCGCCATCTTTGATTAAAATGTCTAGCTTATTGTTCGTTATTTCTAAATAATATTTAGCTAATTTTTTATATACAATTTCTTCTTTGCTGCTAATGTTATCGCGTTCGTTTTTAGAAAAGCCATACATAAAAATAGCGCGGCTATTTTGTTTGAATGCTACAATGGTTCTGTATCCGCCACGTTTTCCTTGCCCCTTTTTGGCTATCCTTTTTTTATATAGGCCGCTACCTAAGCTTGCTTCAAAAAGTCCTTGTTCTATTTCATTAATAGCACTTTTTAGAGCGCTATCGGTTAATTTTTCAGCCTTTGCCCATTGGTGGAACGCGCGATACTTCAAAATTCGCATTTTTGCCCTCTTATAAAAAGTATATCACTTAGTGATCCATGTTTCCACTGTCTTAGCGTTATTTTTACTATTAATATTCTGGTTCGTGGTTCAAATAACTGGGAATAACATTGGAGTTTTCCACGAGAATTTCAATGTATTGCCCCCATTTGTTTAACGCTTCTTTGCGTTCGGGTAGCATTTCATTTCTATTATATGTTGCCATGATTCTTGGCATTTTATGCCCTAAGCATTTTTCAATCACCACGGGGTCAATGCGCAATGTCTCGCCAAGCTGTGTGGCAAATGTTCTGCGTAGGTCATGCGCTGTCCACTGGGGTATAGTCAATACGTTCTTGCATACGCTTAATCGCTCTTGCTAGCGCATTTTCGGTTAATGGTTTGTTATTATCGGTGCCATAAATAACATAGCCAGTATCGCTTGTTTCTTTTAGTTCGTTGAGTATTGATTTGACTTGGGGATTGAGGTGAATCTTGAGGGTCTCGCCAGCTTTGCAATGTTCGAGCACTGTTGAACAGTTACCATCAATCGAAGCTTGTGAGAGAGCATAAAGTTGTGCCCGGCATGCCGGATCCGCTCATACAAAAAATCAGGCTCCCAGTGCCTGGTAAGTCCTTAATATCTTCTACGCGAATATCGTGCATGATATGGTCGAAAAAATGATATTCATAAGTAAATCTATCACCAATATCGAATAGACAAACTCATATTCAATACTCAATTGTCGCAATCGAGGTTAATCATGCGACAATATGAGATTGATGACAAGTCTGATTGAAGATTATTGATAACAGGTCTCAGGATGAGCTGCTGTGGTGTGACATAGATACTCATTTCCCACATCTCTATGTTCAGCTGCTGTAAATATTTCTTGATTGCTCCATTGCGCCTTGTTTATTAATTCATTCCAATTATCAATAGACTGTTTCGAAATCACCGCGATTGTCCAGTTGGGGGACTCGTATAAACAATACTCAGTATTCCATTGTTGACTTACTCCAGGAGAATAAAGAGCAATTGTTAATGGAGTATCTCCAGGCATGCCATTTTTTAATTCGTCTTGTGTGGTCAAATAAGACCATAATTTGGTTGTATTGCGATCAAAATCCCAGTTATTTTTAAGTTGATCACGTAAAAGTAGATAATAATGCGGAGTTGAAGGTGTGTACGATAATTTTGACGGCATTAACTCCGTTGGAGCAAAGTCTGAGCTTTTAGGGCACTGAATAGTTTCAGCCAAAATTGTCTGACTCATAAAAATTATTACTAATGAAATTAATATCTTGTGTATTAACCACATGTTAAAACTCCTCATTTTAAATAAATTTTGATCCGGTTGAATAATACACAAAACAATGCAAAATGTCAATTTTCCATGATTAGGGGTTATAATACAAATGACTACTTCCCCTGCCGTTCTGCGGTAGGGCACAAGGCCTCTTCGGAGGCCTTTGTTTTTAAGGAAATAATAAGAGTGGAAGCGAAGAAACCAAGAACAATAATCTATATTGTCGGCTTTAATTTGTACTACGGTGCGCTCAAAGGCACTAAGTATAAATGGCTAGACTTACATACCCTCTTTCATAAGTTACTAGGCGAGCATCATACCATTACAGAAATTAAATATTTTACCGCAAGGGTTTCAGCACGAGAGGGTGATCCTGATGCGCCGAATCGGCAGGATGCTTATTTAAAAGCATTAGAAACATATATCCCTAATATAAGTACTCATTACGGTCATTTCTTAACTAATTTGGTAAAAGCTAAAGTAAATAACCCTAATGATAGTGATAATAGATGCTAAGCGTACAATTGTGCAAACTCAAGCCCAGCTTGATTCAATTTATCAAATGCCCATGCAACCATTTAGCTTCTTGCACAATGTTACTCAAAGTCCAAAGATAATTATTTAATACATCAACACCAACTGTTTCTGCATCAATCATCGTTGCTATGATGGCCATTGCTTCTGTTTGACAAAGACAGCGATTAAGTGCGGCGGACAATTCTTGTTGAGTCAGTTCTTCTTTTAAAAGATAGATGTTATTTGAAGCTGATTGCTTGTTCATAGAGCGGTTCCTGTAAAATAAACGAGTATTAAAGAAGCCGTTTAGCTTTCGGGTACGGTTATCCGCTGTATAAGCGCTTTGAGACGCTTGACGCCTACCATAATGCTAAACAAGATAATGGTCAAGATCTTCTACTTATGATGAGAATTGAACCAGAGCTGCATAAACGTACTTTATTAGATAAGGAAAAGATGGATGTGGTTTTTTAGATTACTTAAGAGAAAATGGGTAAAAATAAACTTTCTGCTTATTTAATGCATGTGAAATATCTATTTTAATTGGTTCAAATCGTGTCTGTGAGATAAATAATATATTGAAAAATAGTCGAGTATAACTGATAAAATTACAAAAAATTGACAAATCTTTATTAGAAGCAGCTTGTTTCGCAAAGTAAACTAATGAATTTGCCAGACAGTGTCTGGCAAATTCTCCAGACACTGTCTGGAGAATTAACTCATCATGCTTTAAAGCTCAAGATGTATCTATTAGGCTGATGTGTGTTCGGATAAACAGAATTAATTTCTTCGCTGTATTGTCCATTTGTAAAGTCGCTGACACTTTTGCGCCAAAAAGCTAAAGCGGGGGTGTTTTCGGGAATAACAGATATCTCCCAAAGGCCGGGAAACTGCTTCCAAGCAAGGTGCGCAGTTTGTTTGCCAATGCCCTTACCTTGAAATTTAGCAACGATAAAAAACTCGCCCATATTCCAATCGGTACTTGGGTCTGTGCCATTTTTATGGATTAGAACGAATCCCGCTAATTCATCGTCTACTTTTACAAGAAGTGCGTATCGGTCTTTGTCTTCAAAGTAGCGTTTTACATCGCATCCTTCATACAATCCATTTTCTGGAAAAGCCCAATCCCAGTCTTCTACAAATCCGCAGGCGCGTGACATATCATATCCATAAAATCGTGCCATGTTTTGGACTATAGGATAAGCGTCGGCTGGAGCTTTGATGAGTTCTGCTTTAAGCTGTTTGTTCATGATGCGTTTCCTTTTTATGTTCTGTGAATGTAAGCACTTCTGCTGTTGATATCACCTCATAAACACCTTTTAACTCATTGATCCCACTTAAAAAATGCTTAGTTCAGAGGGTTTTCCTATCAAGTTTTCCAGGGGGATTTTTTAAAAATTTCGACAAGGTTGCCCTCAATATATTGCAAATAATAAGCTATAGTCTATACTTTTATAGCCAGTTTTGAATGGGAGGAGCTATGTTATGATGATAAGAAATGTCTACATGCTTGAACTCGTATCTCGCGCTAAAAGAGGTGAGGTTGATGCCATGACTATGATAGCTTCATATTATGAAAATGGCAATGGTGGTTTTCTGAAAAATATATCTGCTGCACGGTATTGGTATTTAAAAGCAATAAAACACCCAGAGATAACACCAAGTAGCGCAAAAGATGCATCTCAACAACTAGAAAATATGGAACAATTATTTTCTGAACAAAAAAAATCAAATGAATATATGCCTAAAAAGGCTTCTTACGACAAGCAAATTGTTATTGATTTTTTAGACAATGATATGAGTTTTACAAAAGCTCCGTTGCGTTTATGTCAAAAATGGAATCTGAATCACAGTGAATTATCTCAATTACTCCCAGGAGATGATTTACTCCAAACATCTAAACCACTAGATAGCTCTTACGATGATAAAAAAATACGTCTCTATATTATTGCGCACGGATTACCAGGAAGTGATTATATAATTGGTGATGATAAATCCATCCATTATGATCAATTAGCAAAAGCATTAGCTAATTATATTGGAAATAAAAAAAACATAACAATTAACCTAGTTAGCTGCCAAGCAGGTGAAGGATTTGAAGAAAATGAGGCAGATAGTTTTGGGGCTAAGCTACATCGGGCTTTATGTAAAGAAATCGGCAGAGATATTCCCGTTGTTGCTAGGACTTCTGTAGTATCTGTAAGATATGCACCAGATGATATTAATCAACGGATGAAAACGAGTAAAATGACCGTTGAATTTAGCGAGCTTGAAAAACATAAAAAAAATGGTACCTATGACAATGCTAGTCTTCTAGCCATGTTGGCGAAAACGGATGTGGATCACATGGTTCACCACCAAAGTAAATCTAAAGTTTTATTTAAAATAGAAAATGGCAAACAAGTAATATTTGACGCCTATACAGGCGCTTCACTGCAAAATGCTAAATGGAAATCAAAAGTTATCTCAGAATTAAAAATAGCAATGGATGATACTTTGAATGACTCTAAAAAACGATTCTTAGCCGACTGGATAGCTGATTTTAAAGATATGAGTCCCAATCAAATCTATAAAATCATGAAACAAGAAATAAATAATGCAAAATCACCAATTAAACATAAAGACTCTGCTTTTTCTAAATTTTTTAATATAACGAGCAATACAGAATCATCAATTTTAGGCTTAGTTGAAATAGCTACTCCCCTGTTTGAAAAGTCACATTCTCAATTTGTGCAGGCACAATTATTACGACGAAAACGATAATGGCTTTTCCCCAAATAAGGCTAATCTATACACGCATCTCTGCGAGCTGATAGCCCTCGGGAAAAGGGGTCAGGCCTTAAGTTAGTGCCATTAAGGCCTGACCCCGTTCTTTCTTCTTTTTAGGGATGCTGAATAAATTCCTTGAATTTTACAGAGCTAATTCCAGATAAGTTGGTATTTTTGATTAATTCATTGGTGATGTTATATGCATCTTTAATGGCTTTTGTTAATGTATTCTTCGTTGCTTGATCATAATCAGTCGAGTTCATTAGCGGTTTGCTTGGCTAGAAGCAAATATCCCCGGCTCTTCTAGTGCTAGCGAAAACAAATTTTCTCTTTATAATGAATTTGTAAAATTACAAAAATTCCATAAAACATGCAAAACGACATTTTTAATTTTTTCACCGGGTGGTGGTAATAAAGCACAATCGACTCTTGAATATTTTCAAAATTACATTAATCACATGCTGTATTGTCCATTTGTAAAATCACTGACACTTTTGCGCCAAAAAGCTAAAGCAGTGGTGTTTTCAGGAATAACAGTTATTTCCCAAAGGCCGGAGAGTTGTTGCCACTTAAGGGTTATTTTTTTGCTAAAAGTAGCGAACACAACTTGGTGAATGTACAATTGAAGTGGTGCCCGTATATTAGAGTTAAAAATGTGATAATCAACGACCCTGTGAGATATTTATGATTTATTTGACTTCTGATGATTTTTCATCTGCGTTTGAAACACTCTCTCAATCTCTTGATTATGGAGCGATTCGTCAATCGTCTGAGAAAGCTGTAATAACTTGCAAAACTGAAAAATATTCACAACCCTTAGGGCAAATACTTTATTTTTCGCTAAAGTGGAAGCTGGCATTTAACCAGTTTCCAATACAGCATGAATTAGAATGCATGAATGACTCCCAAAAAGCGCGTCTTAGAGAAGCGCTCAAGCATTTTGCACAGCAATTAGAAATTTCTGAGCAAGGCTTCTATAAGAAAAAATTCAAAGGTACTGTGCCTGATCATGCATATATGCTTTCAGAAAAGCCAGACTGGGCAATTCGATTTTTATTTATATTTAAAGTAGGTGAAATTTATATTGATAAAGTAACCGTGGAAAATATTTATTTCTTCATTAATTTGCTAACGATGCTTTCTATTTTATTGGAATATAGAGTTAGATAGCAAAGATAACAAGAGCTTGGGGTGGCGCAACAGTATTTGGTGGATATTTTTCAATCATATTATAGTGTTATGGCTATTCTGATTGACTTCTTTAAAATAGCGCTTGGATTTAGGTATTGAGAATGGAGGTAAAAAATCGGTGTTCCTTTAATAAAAGAATGCCTCTTAAAAATTTATTTAGTATATAATATGCTCAGACCATGTTAAACTACTTCTAACTCAAACAAACTTTGGTTAACTATGTCGCTCTCTATTACATTAAGAACTCAATCTCGCCGGATACTTTTATATGCGGCAGGATTTTCGCTTGCTCCTCTTATTGTCTTAGCTGTAGGCGTGAGTGCTCCCGCGAGCATCTCGGCAGCTCTATTCTGGACAATCGTGGTAGGCAGCTCGGGTATTGTAGGAGGACTTGTGGGTGCTGCTACCACTAGCAAATCTTCTACAAATAGTGCTCTTCATACGTCCTCTATATTGTCTTCAATTATGACTAATCAAAGTTGCTCACTACTGCCAAAAAATATTCACGTGGATACTTTTGTTCATGTGCTTTCATTTCTTGTCTATAAAGACAGATGTTCCGTAGGAAAAGCATCAAAATCTCTGTATAAATTAACTAGAAATGAAAAACTCTGGTGGCCTGAGTGGGGTGCGGTAATAAAAGAAGTGAAACCTTTGATAGAAATGTCGCCTAGTTTTTTCATGCAAGCGCAAGAATACAAGGACTTTGGCGTTGAAATAAGGCAGTCCTTCTGGCCTAAATCGTCTGCTTTGCTGCAAGCAAATAACCTTGGCTCTTCTGATGTTAGTGAAAACAAATCATCTCGATATAATGAATTTGTAAAATTACAAAAATTCCATAAA
>DHJK01000205.1 GCA_002404295.1 Legionellales bacterium UBA4722 | reverse complement strand
GTCAGATGTGTATAAGAGACAGCCCCTCACCCGTCGCTTCGACGCCGACCTCTCCCACAAGGGGAGAGGTGTACTAAGCAGCTGCACTCGCTGAATAGTTCTAATACTATTTATAAGCAGTGCCGATCGTGATATGAAATCCTATTGAATATCCCCTGAAACATAACAAATTGGGGAGTTTATATTTTTTTCTGAGTTGTAATAAAGAAAATGATTCTACTAGCAATACGTAATATAGTTTTTGGCCTATTTCTGCGGTGACTAATTCTTTGATTGAAAATAGATGTTCTTGATTGAATTCTATTTGTTTAATAATTTTTTGTTCTTCTGGATATATCACCGTGATATGCGCACCTATCGATTTTTCACCGAAATAATTAGGTTTTTGGATAGATTGATTTTTCAAAGCGGGAAATAATTGATGGATATAGTCATCATCAATATCAAGATAAACTAACTTATTTTGTGAAATCGCCAACCTCCCCTTTGCTGTTAACTGGTGTGCAGCTTTAAGCAGGGGAGGATTAGTTAATTTAACAATCTTAGGTATCATTTCGTTTTAATATGTTCTTTTTAGGCAATCACAGCTAATGAATGCATCTTAGCCGCAGTATTGTTTGCGTATGCATCTACTGATTGAATAGTGATAGTTGCTGTTGCTAGCGTTTTGCCTTGTTCATTGATCACAGATGCATGCCATGTTCCTGTGCAGGTAATAGATTTTCCACTGATTAAGCCATAGCCTAATGTGCGATAGGCTTGAGTGTGAAACTGTTTGCCCTGATAAGGTAAGAAATAGGTGCTTTTATCGCAGCTGCTACGTGAAGGTGGGGTCCAGTCTATACGGATTTTACCGTTACTATTTTGAGCCTGTTCGAGAAGGACGTGTGCGTACAAGCGTTGGCCTTCTTGTTTGAGAGTGAGATTAGCCTTTAAATTGGGTGTGATTGTGGTTTGTGGGGCTGGAGTGCTCGCCGTCTGTGCTGTCGCAGGTATTGCATTCACTGCATGGGTTGCAATGTTAGGCGTTGTGATCTGAGTGCTCAGAGGTGCTGCCGGGGTATCAATAGATGTTGCATGAGCGTTTATGATAAATAGGCTGCTTAAGGTAGCGGATATTAATAAAAGGGTGCGCATTGTATTCTCCAGTGGGTATTTTCAGGGTATTTTAGCAAGAAATGCGCATAAGTCTCTAGTGTAATATGATTTATTTATCGATCTGCTTTAATCATGCCCGTGACCGTGCCGATCAGGTAACAATTTTTATAGCAGTTCAAAAAAATTCATAAATTCGTCAAATTCTGCTTTCCCCTGCGCACCAAACTCTTTTATAAATAAATTTAATATAGCTTCTTTTGGATTGACCCAATAACATCGATCTACTTAAGGGGGTCCATCCATCATTGTCTCTAACGTCAGGTTTAGCTCCTCGAAGCAACAAAAGTTCAAGAATATCTATTCGGCTTGTACATACGGCAATATGCAAAGCTGTTCTGCCCTTTTCATCTATTGAATGGATTAAGGTAGAAGTCTTGTCTAAACAAGCCGCTACGTTTTGTATTTGAGCCTTAAAAAACGTTAGGCATGACATTTTGCGGAATAATAGCACCCGCATGTTGAATAACAGTGCTTGCTAACGTGTGACCATAACGAGCGGCCTCCATGGGTGAATAATTCTGCCAACGTGCGGCTAGATAGCCTGCGTTAAAGGCATCACCGGCAGAAGTCGTATCTACTACTTTTTCAACTACACGCCCGGGTACCCATCGTCGTTCACCTGCGAAAGAGACAACGCACGGTTCAGCGCCACATTTAACAACGACTTCTTTAGCGCCCAACCTATGTAAACGATCTGCGGTTTGTTCAGGTGTTTTATCGCCAAATAATTTTGTTTCATCATCGAATGTAACTAAACTAATGTCGACTAAACGCATGACATCTTGTGTTGCGCGTTGTGCTGTTTCTACATCGGGCCAAAGAGAGGGTCTGTAATTGGTATCAAAAATAATGGTAGCGCCATTTTTTTTTGCTTTTTCAAGTATGGTAATGAGTCGTTTATATTTTTCTTGTTCTAGTATGGCGAGGGTAATATTGGATAAATATAAATAATCCATATGAAGTAGGGTGGTTTCAATCTTTGTTGCATGCTCAGCAGTGAATAATTCACGCGCTGCAGACTGCGATCTATAAAAATAAAACGATCGCTCTCCTGAGGTATCAGTACGAATTAAATAAAGACCAGGTAGTTTGTGTGCGAGTTGGTCAACGTATTCAGTGTTAATGCCTTCGCGTTTCCAATCTGCGAGCATCATCTCGCTGTAAGGGTCTGTGCCTAGCAATGTGATATAATTGACACGAGTTTGAGTCGCCGAAAAAAGACGAGCAAGGTAGACGGATGTATTCAGTGAATCACCCGCAAAACTCATGCCCAATGTTCTTTCTTTTTGATGGCAAAGCTCAATCATGGCTTCGCCGATCGCTGCAAACTGACGTATTGCTGTCATTATTTCTTTCTGTTACGTCTTCTTAATTTCTTTGGCCCGTGTGGCCCTCTACCTCTTGGCATAACCTAGACTCCTAATCATTAATGTTTTTCGGAGTGCGATTCTAGCATAGGCGCTGGAAACAGCCATCATTTTATTTATCAACAGAGTGTGAGATGATAGCGCCATAAAAGGAACCTAACATGACTTTATATGAAATTTTGAAACAATCCCCGGTTGTGCCTGTGATCGTGATTCACGATGAAAACGATGCAGAACCGCTTGCGCGTGCGATTCTTAAAGGGGGTATTAATGTATTAGAAATTACGTTGCGCACTAATGCCGCTTTTTCTGCCATTCAAATGATAGCTGAGCGTGTTCCAGAGGTGATTGTGGGTGCGGGTACTGTGCTGAATCCTTATCAGTTGCGTAAAGCGCGTGATGCGGGTGCGCAATTTGCGGTCAGTCCTGGGTTGACGCCAGAGTTATTGGAGGCGGCACGTGAAGATCAATTTCCATTTTTGCCGGGTGTGGCAAGTGCGTCTGAAATCATGCAAGCACTTCAGTATGATTTTACCATTGTAAAGCCTTTCCCTGCTGAAATATTAGGCAGCACTAAGTGGATTACTTCTCATAAGTCGGTTTTTCCGCATTTGCAGTTTTTTCCATCGGGGGGGGTTACGGTGGATAATATGATGCATTATCTTGCGTTGGAGGCGGTGGTGGCGGTGGGTGGGACTTGGTTGACGCCGCATGAGTTGATTAAGCGGAAGGATTGGGCGGGGATTACGGCGTTGGTGGAAGAGACGCTTGGGCTTGCTAAGTAGAGGATTTTGTTAGGGAAAAGCAAAAGCGGGGGCAGGGGCTGCGATTTAGTTAAGAGGACGTGGGGTTAATGCTGGCTCCAAGCACAACATCCCTGTCGTTTATGATGCCATCCATGGCATCGAGTCACCTGCATTAACCCCACGTCCTCTTAACTAAATCGCAGAATTATTGCCGGGTGTAATAGTGGATATGTATTAGGTTCATTTTCGACGTCTCTTTGTGAGTGTCCTGATTTTTTGCTTGTTTGATTTTTATGTAAGTGAGGCGCTTTTTTTCTTTATAGAGCCGCCGTCCCTGTGTGTCATAATTTTTAGGACAAGAGTTGCAATTTATAGCAAACCCCAGTCCTGTCATCCCGCAAAATTTTCGTCAACTATATTTGAGAAAAACACTAGTCTGCCAAGAAAATTTGTGCGGGATCCGGTGACGGTCCTTAGTAATGGTACGGTTTTTTCTTTTAATTACATAACACTTATAAAGCCATTCAGGTACCATTCGTATAATAAATTACTCGTTTTTTCATTTATGTTTTTGCTGAAAAATATTTCACGATCATCAGCTAATTTTTTTAGATAAAGAGTTGATAGTGATTTAAAAGGATAAGCTTCACCATTCATAAAAATCATATCATCCGTAAAAAGAAACTGAGATTTAAGATCAAGTGAAACACCTGTTTTCGCAATAAGTGCTAGAAATTTATTTTTTGATACCGGCAGTTGAGGTGAATTAAAAAATACATGTGATTTAGGTTCTGTAAGATACTGGCCTAGAAAATTTGTAATATCTTTTTTGTCAAATTTAATTTTATTTAATACGGTAGTTACTTTTGTAATCATTGAATCAGAAATTTTTGCAGGGTTTTTAGTGGCTTTTAAATCAGGGTCTGCATACATTCCTTCAATTTCAAAATGATCTTGTAGATACATTAAAAATTCATTGGCTATAGTTTGATGGCTGGGTGCGCGGAAACCAATGGAGTATGTCATGCAGTCTCCTACTGCTACGCCATGATGTGCATAATTGGGAGGTAGATAAAGCATGTCACCGGGTTCAAGCAACCATTCTTGTTCTGGTTTAAAATGCTTTAAAATGCGTAATGGAGCATCATCTACTAAGCGTTGGTCCTTTTGTTTTGAAATTTGCCATAATCGTTGACCGCTTCCTTGTAATAAAAAAACATCATAGGAATCAAAATGAGGTCCTACACCGCCGCCATCAGGGGCAAAGCTCACCATTAAATCATCTAAGCGGGCGTGTGGTATAAAATTAAATTGTTTTAAGAGTGTTTGAGCTTCTGGTAGAAAATGATTAACATCTTGCACGAGTAACGTCCACGTACCTTTGAGTTTGGCAATGTCACGCTTTTTCATGGGCCCATAAGATAAAGACCACTCAGGGTGTTGATATTGTACTAGACGTGATTGCGCGTCTTCATTTGTGGAAAGAGAAATTAATTTTTCTTTTGTGAGTAAATTACCGAATCCTGGGTGTGCATTTCGAATTAACAGCGGTTTCTTTTGCCAGTAATCACGTAAAAATTTGGAGGGAGATAAATTGCCTAAAATAGTTTTAATCATGGTTGTTGAGCTCAGTGGTTGGATATAAAAACAGGGTGCTAATGTAGCATTTCTCGCTAATTATAACAAATAAACTCGATTTAGCTTAAATCTATTTGTATTGAAAAATGCCACTCATTTCGCTATACTCTGCTACTTAAAACAGGAAAATTGCATATGTTCTCTGAAGTGCGTAATCGCGCAAAAAAAGCAGGTCAAGCTCCGGGTACAGCTACTTATACTGGTGAGCAGGGTGACGCGCCACCTAGCGTGACTGTTATCACTTTTCAGCCAACTGATTTTAAACAAACAACTGGTCATACGTTGGATGAGTCATTGTTAGCTACAACGCCACCGACCATTACTTGGGTAGATGTGGAAAGATTATATGATGTACCACTTATCAAGCAGTTGGCTAAGCATTATGATATACATCCTTTAACAGTTGAAGATATTTTAAATGTACAGCAACGTCCTAAAGTGGAAGAATTTGAAAAATATATTTTTATCACTTTAAAAATGTTGCCGTGGAATGAAAAATCAAAAACTTTTTCTATAAAGCAAATTAGTTTGGTGGTTGGCGCTGATTATATTTTGTCATTTCAAGAATGCGAAACTGATTTTTTTAATTCTATTCAGAAAAAATTATGTAATCCCGATAATCAACGTTTACGTGAGCAAGGCACTGATTATTTAGCTTATCGATTAATTGATGCAGTCATCGATCAATATTTTGTTGTTTTGGAAGCGCTGGGTAATCAGATTGAAGATGTAGAAGAGCGTATCATTGTTAATCCGACACCTCAAAATTCACGCACATTGTATCAATTAAAACGTAAAATGTTGCTATTGCGTAAAGCGATTTGGCCAATGCGAGAGGCTATTAGTCATTTATTACAAGCAGATAATAGTATTATTACGTCTTTTACCCGCATTTATTTGCGCGATGTTTATGATCATGCTGTGCAAGCAATTGATACCATCGAAAATTTTCGTGATATGTTATCGAGTATGTTGGATGTGTATCTCTCAAGTTTAACCAATCGCATGAATGAAATTATGAAAGTGTTAACGATTATTTCTACTGTTTTTATTCCTATGACTTTTATTGCAAGTATTTATGGTATGAATTTTGACTATATGCCAGAGCTGCATTGGCGTTGGGGTTATTTTACAGTTTTAGGTGTGATGGCTGTTATTGCAGTGGTGATGTTGGATTTCTTTCGGCGTAAGAAATGGTTTTGATTTTAAAATTTACGCGTAAAGGATTGTATGATATATATTTCAAATTTGATCGCGATTCCTTTATCAGAAATAAAGTTTAGTTTTGTTGCCTCACCGGGTCCAGGCGGACAAAATGTTAATAAAACAGCGACTACGGCACAATTACGATTTAATGTGTTTCAATCACCTTCGTTGCCTGATGATGTACGTTTACGTTTAATCACGTTGTTGGGGAAAAAAATAACGAGTCAGGGTGAATTAATTATCAAAGCTAGCCGTTATCGGACGCAGGTGTTAAACAAGCAAGATGCGTTAGATAGATTATCTCGGTTGATTAAACAAGTCGCAATACCACCTGTTCGTCGTAAAAAAACCAAGCCAACGCGGGCATCGAAGAGACGTAGGTTGGAAACAAAAAAGCAGCATGGGATAAAAAAAGCATCGAGACGCAATAAGGGCCAGTCAGATTAAAGTGTTAATGAAGCTCTATTTTCTGAGTGTTGCGCTTTTTTGTTTTTTCTGACTGATTTCTATTGATTTCAGTTTCGCCTGTAGGTCATTCAGAATTTTAGTTGTTGTGGGTTTAACGTTGCGGCTGAAAAATCGAGTTAATTTCTTTGGATCTGAGCGATTAGTGTCAGCTTGCTTTTTATAAGCATCGACAGCCGTTTGAAGGTCTTCAAGATCTATTTTATTTTCTTTATATTGCTTGATTGCTTTTAGTGTATTCTTTACTGAAGCTATCTCTAGTTTGCGATTTCTTTGTGATTCTTCGAGGTTTTCAGGAGATGATTTTACATTAGATGCAGTTTTTTTTGTTGCGCCAGACTCGCTGTTGTCAGGTGTAAGTATAAGGCTAAGTAATTTTTTTTGTTGTGCTTCTAGAGCGAGTTCGATTTTATTTAGGTCTTGAAAAACTAGTTTATTTATTCCGATGTTGTCATTTATTTGCTGTTTATTTGGAATATTTCCTAAAAACATATCATTTAATAGGGTGGAATCAGTTTTAAAAGTTTGTATTTCAAAGCCATTGGCAGTTAATTTAAATATGCCTTCAACCTGACCTTTTATTTCACCCCATTTGATCCGGTCACCGGTGCTCATATCAGAAACTTTGAAATTACTAGCTATTACTCGGAAGTAAATTTCACCATTTTCTTCGTAAATATTATGTGTCGTTGTTGGGTCAGTTAGAAAAATTCTATTCTGTTCCGCGCAGTCAACAGTAAATGTGGATGAAATAAATATCATCGGGCCTTGAGAGTAATGTTGTTTCAATAATTGAATATTGTCTTTGCTAAATTCTCGGTTAAGCCACTCCTCAAAGATAAGAGGATCCTTATCCTCATGAGCCTTATTATCTTTAAAAATTTTATCTTTATTCCTATGTTTACCATTGATGCGAACATTTCTGCCAAGATCTGCGAAAAGTGACTCCATAGGATCTCTTACGTCGCGCGACAAAGTAAATCCCATACTTTTTACTGCATGATTTAATGTGCTTAATATTTTATCTCGCGCTAGAATATAGAAGTATCTAGAATTACTCATTGTAAATATCCTCTACGTTTAAAGGTGGAATATCTAGTATAGCTCACTAATAAAATTACTTTGTGGCTTGAAAATGAACTGATGTCTAATACCTTGTTTATTCAGCATTTTATTTAAATATATTTTCAAGGCAACCCTATGAATCCTGCATGAAATAAGATTATAATCCAATAGTTTGACAATGTTTAGCTTTTGATCGATTTTGGGGTGCGCCATGAAAAATTCATTCAATAAGATAGTACAAGGGTATCAGCAGTTTAGAAAAAAATATGCCTCAGGTGATGATTCTGTCATGCAATATCTATCCAATTATGGTCAGCAGCCGCAAGTGATGGTGGTTTCTTGCTGTGATTCTAGAGTGGATCCCGCGTTGATATTGCAATGTGATCCGGGTGATTTATTTGTGGTTCGTAATGTGGCTAATATTATACCGCCTTATGAAAAAGATGAAGCGCATCATGGTACGAGTGCGGCGTTAGAGTTTGGGATTTGTTTTTTGAAAATTCAACATTTGGTGTTGCTGGGCCATAGTCAATGTGGTGGGATCCAGGTATTATTAGGAAACCATGATGCTAATCACAATGATTTCATTACCAATTGGGTGTCTTTGATCAAAACACAACATTCGCATTTACATAATGTCGATGATTATGCTAAACATGCGCTCAATCATTCTTTACAAAATTGCCTTACGTTTCCTTGGATTAAAGAAAAAATTTCGAAAAATGAATTAAAAATTCATCAGTGGTTTTTTGATGTTAAGAAGGGGCAGATTTTTACTTGCGAGAATGGTGGAGATGAGTATCAACCTTTGGAAGATATTATGTTGGCACCATTAGTTGCAAAGGGTGAAGGATGATAGCTGTTAAAAAGCAGAATTGAATGTCTAATAGTCATACTTTATGTCTAAAGTTGGGATCGCTCTCACTACCGCTATCATTTTCACTCTCATATATGCTTGGTAGCTGACCTGTAGTTAACGAAGGTCTTCTCACTGTTGCAAACATTGTTTGCGGTGTTTGTGTAAGAGATGCTATATAAAAAGTTGGGCGTAACCTAAATGTAGAATTAGCAGGTGGCATTTTCACCTCCTTTGATTCCTGTTCTTGCTCCTGAGTGTGAGTCGTTGTTGTCTCAAGTTCTTGTGGGCTTAGATCAATCAGCGGTCTTCCGTATCGTAAATGCAATCTACGTACTGAGTCTGCAATAACTACTTTTTCTGTATATGTATAGTAATTCTTTTCACAGTCATGCATATAATCCACAAATGCTTGCATTGCTGTTTCAGGTGTGCATGCTAGCGAATCCCAGGTAAAGTTATGTTTATTTTTAAGAGAGTCGATAATATAATCAAACATTTGATCATAGCAATAAAACTCATGCTGCAATAT
>DHJK01000106.1 GCA_002404295.1 Legionellales bacterium UBA4722 | reverse complement strand
ATACTTCATACAGCAAAACAATATAAAGATATAAAATTAATTAATAAAGTTCAACATACATTGTTAAATGCAATTGATTTTGATCTCAGTGATATTAGGCTCTTCACCAATAGCGATCGATTAACGCGTTACTTGTTTAGAGCATTTAGCGATGATAAAAGAAAAAACCATTCCCTTTATCCAGCAGATTGTTACGAATTTAAAAAAATAGGTACTGTTGCAGAAGACAGATTTTATTTTTTACTATTAAAAATGCACTATACATCAACGCCAACTTTACAAAAACAATTCTGGGAAACCATACTTCAACTCATTCACCCTTCAAAAAACCATAGAGCTAAACGAATCATAAATGCGATAGATCAACTAGCTAAATTTGCGGCAAACATGCCTATTGAAACTTCCAATCTTTTGGAATTAGACGAAACAGACTGTAAAAAATGGCTAACTATCATTGATTCATCAAAATCAAGCGCTGAAGTTTGGGAAACTATTTTTAAACAAGAAAAAAATGATCAATTTCTTAAACTCATCTCGCAAGGCCATCTCTTATTTTTCCCTCCCTATCTTCCCTTGAGCGATACAACAAGAGCGTCATTTAAAGAATCTTTAGAAGATCGCATCAAACAATTAAATACATCACAGGAAAATGCTATCGATAAAACCAGCGCAGCATCTCTGCGGTGCTGGTTTTAATTTGATTTACTTCTTTCTTCCAATCACTACTAAAACAAGACCCGCAGCCAGTGCCAATCCACCTAGTATAGGTGGAAAATGGATTGTCTTTTGAGTGTCTGCAGTAATTTTAAGATCACCGATTTGAGCAACTTTTTCCTGCTGAGTATAAGTGATACCTTGATAAGCGACCGTCACAATACCCACTATGATTAAAAGAATACCTAATATACTAATTAATGATTTCATAAAAAAGATCCTTATTTTCGATTTCGTGTAGAAATATGCATAACAAGCGAAACCACAAACAGCACCAAGAAAATGAAGAACAGAATTTTCGCAATGCTTGCTGCTTGAACTGCAATGCCTGTGAACCCCAAAAGACCCGCAATCAAAGCCACAACTAAAAACATTAAAACCCAATTTAACATGATTTAATTCCCTTAAATATATGTGCAGGTATTAGTATCACCCAAATCCTGACTAAAGTGAATTATATTCGCGGGTTACACGGTTCTTATCGTGAACGCACCCCTGTGCGCGCCCGCCTTTTCTCAGATATTACACAATGTTACAGCTCACCTCGTCATCGTCATTGCGAACGAAGTGAAGCAATCCATCTCGAAAGCAATACTTCAAAAAGTTGATCTTGGATACTAAGCTTTGCTTTCGATATGGATTGCTTCACTTCGTTCGCAATGACGACGATGAGACGCTTTATTATTTCTCAGAAAAAGACTGGCACGCACGCGGACACAACGGGTACAGTGAAAATCACTGAATAGCTACCCAAAACCTATCTAAATAATGGACAATCGATGCCCACTATGCTATCCTTCGCTTTCATTTTAGGCATCAACTGATTGATGAGGTAAAAATGTCCAAATTAAACAAAAGACTCGGAATATTGGTGATTAGCTTTGTCACATTAACAGCTTGTACAATAAGCTCCGCAAGCAACGTTTCATTCTTCGTTGGATTCTCTCAACCTGCCATGATGCAAGAAACTTATGCACCTGCTGAGGTGCGTCCAGTTTATTATGCGCCGCGAGAACACAAACAGTGCTATATTCAGCCTCCCGTTTATGTCAACGGCATCCTTTACCCCGGTCAACGCATTTGCGAACGTCGACTTGCACCCATGCAAGCCGGATGGGCTCCTGAAAGTATGGCTCACTATCATCGTCATCATGTTACTTACAAACAGTATTACTAGCACTTGATGTCTTCCAGCGAATTGCACCGTCTTTATCGTGGCGGTGCCGCCATTGATCGAACTCCTTCTCCCGTCCCTTAAATCGCACAAATACACATATCCTAATTGCGGGAGAGTAGTATTTTTTAATTATCGCCTGGGGGCGGGAGAAGGAGTTCGATCAATGGCGTTTTTGCAATGATTAATGCTCTCTCCCATCCATCGGTATTTCACCATGCGTCTCGCGCACAAAATACGTCAAAATGATTGCAATCAAAATACCAACAGGAAGCACGCTCAATGCAGCCTGATACGCCGACACTGAATAAAGCCGTGTACCATCAACCATGATGTTATTCCAACCCATATCTAATAGTTTACCAATCACGGGCTGAAATAAATTTCCACCTAACATCACTAGCATGTTGGTTAATGCAATAGCCGTACCCGCGATTCTGAAATGAGTAACCTCACGACAAATAGCAAACACCAGAATCTGTACGCTGGATAAAAACCCAAATAAAAATAATAAAAATGACATTGAGCCATAAGAAATTTTTGGGAAATATAAAATAGCACAAACCACTATTAATGCCAGCACCGAGGCCATCACAATAGGAAAACAACGACGCCTAATGAAATCAGAAAATAATCCCCAGCAAGGGCCACCAATCGCCCAGCCTAAGAAAATCATCGCATTCGCATTTGCTGCATGCATTCTTGACAAGCCGCGCGCTTGTTCAAGATAGGGGATGCCCCATAATTCTGCGAAGGCAGAGAGGGAAAGATATAATAAAAATCCTATCATGCCATTAAACCAGATTTGTGGATTTCGTAAAGCACCTAATAACCCACGTAACAAATCATGAAAATGCATGCGTTCTGCATGATAATGCGGATGAGTAGGTGATGGATTCACATCACGCACGACAAACCAAATTGCGAAAGCAAGAATGACGCCTGCACCTGCTGTTGTATACGTTGTCATTTTCCAGCCGACCGTATCAACCAAGTCACGCAAAAGAATATCACCCGCCATCGCACCGATCATACCTAAGCTGGTAATAAGACCGGAGATTAAAGCAAAACGATTTGGTGGCAACCAGATGGTTGCTAATTTCAAAGCACCCACAAACGCGAATGCAGCACCAAAACCTACTAAAAATCGTCCTAACTCAGCAACAACAATGCTATGACTGCCAGCAAATAAATAAGTACCTACCACAGAACAAAGACAAGCGAGCGCAAGCAAACGCCGCGGACCATAACGATCCATCAAAAGCCCCACAACGATTTGCATGGGAACATAAGCATGATAATAAAAAGCTGAAAGACTTCCGACTTGCGAGCCCGTTAAGTCATACGCTTTCATCAACTCGGGCACCATGACGCTTGGCGAAATACGCAGAAAATATTCGTAGCAATAATAGAGCGCGCCTAACGCAACAATGATCCAAGGTAATAAGGTATATGTTTTTGCACGATTATTTATCATGTAAGGATCCTAATTTTAGTTGTTTGGAAACGCCCAATCACCAGCATCCATCTCCTTGTATCATCTATTTCTAGATGAATTCATTATTCGTGGTAACTACTCAGCGAGTTTATGCCCACGGCTCAATCCTCGTCATTGCGAGCGCGAGCGAAGCAACCTAGTCTTTCCAACGCTGCTTTTGAGCTTCAATGGTGCTAATCAGCTTTGAAAGACTAGGTTGTTTCGCTCGC
>DHJK01000148.1:2183-8039 GCA_002404295.1 Legionellales bacterium UBA4722 | reverse complement strand
AGATTAACATTATCTATTTTTTTGATATCTACAGCATTATGCGACGATACAAAAATAAACATGAAAAATTTTCTTGATAGCTGGCGTATTAAGAAAAAAGTACCTGGTGTAATTTTGTTAATCAATACGCCAACACAACAAGATATTTTTACAAGCGGGACAACAGAGCTGAATGGTACTGATCCAATCACTACAAATACGTTATTTGCGGTTGGTAGTATTACAAAAACATTCACAAGCGCTATGATTTTGAGGCTTGAAGCAGAAGGTAAGCTTAATATCAATAATGACATTGGTCCCTATTTTCCAGAATATCCTCGCTGGAAAAAAATAACTATTAAACAACTGTTAAATATGACTAGCGGTATCCCTAATTATACCGAAAATGCTACATGGATTGAAAACGTTAAAAATCATTTTAAAGAGACGTGGACGACAGATCAACTTATCGATTTAGCCTATCAACAACAAGATTATTTTAAACCTGGGAAAGGATGGCATTATTCAAATACTGACTATGTGCTTCTTGGTAAAATCATACAAGATATCACGCATCAATCTTTATCATATACTTTCGAATCGCAATTTTTTAACCCCTTACATTTAATAAATACTTATTATAGTGAAAGTAAATATTCACCGAAAATTTTAAACAGAATGGCACATGGTTATGATGATAATCAAGATATTGCGACAACTATATTGGCGAATAATCTAAGTGATATAGGGCCGGCAAGTGGCGCAATGGTAATGAGTACACGTGATATTGAGAGCTGGGTCAATCATTTGTTTATTAAAAAAGATATTCTTCCTGAAAAGCAACTTAATGAAATGCTAGATGGCGTTCCTACACCGCCTAATAGCAAAATTGATTTGCCAAATTCAGAATATGGTTTAGGTATTGGGATCGCAACCAGCAAAAAAACAGGCAAAATAATTTCTTATGCAGGCACATTTCCTGGTTATGGATCAACTTTTGTTTGGATACCTGCGCATAATCTATTAATCGTTACACAGATGAATGTTAATCGTCATGGTAATGATGAAAGTTCATATTTGCATTTTCCAAATCAATCTTTGATGCAAGGTATATTGAATGTTTATATTGGTATTTAAATTCAGTGTCATTTAATGATAAGGAATAAAATAAATGAATTGGCCAAATCCAGTTATGTTACAAGGCATACATGCTACATTGGTTCCATTAACGGTAGATCACCATCTTGCTTTAAGTGAGGCCGTGAAAGAAGATGAATTATGGAGATTATGGTATGCAACGGTTCCTGCACCTAATGAATAATAAGCAACAAAAATGGGCTATGGATATGTTACAAGACAATGGCTATCAAGTCCAATCTGCCACGTTCGATGTCATACAAGATAATCCATGGGCTAGTGTTTATCGCATTAAAACGAACCAAGGTTTTGTATTCTTAAAATGTGTTCCATTAAAATTGTCATTAGAAGCCAGAGTCATCACTATTTTACAATCTGAATTTCAAGCAAATGTGCCATCTATTATTGCAGGCAATAAAGCACAACACTGTTTTTTAATGAAAGACGCAGGTGTTCAATTACATCATTTTTTTAAGGAACAGTTCATACCCGCAGTTTTAATTGAAACGTTATCGACATACGCGAAATTACAAATAAATTCTATGAATGAAATACAACAATTTCTTGATGTAGGTGTACCTGATTGGCGACTGAAAAATTTACCAATGCTTTATAAAGACCTTATTTCTCAAGAATCCCACTTACTTGATGATGGTTTAAGCAAAGATGATATAATAAAACTAAAAAAACTAGAACAAAAGTTTTCATCTTTATGTGCGCAATTATCTAGTTATAATATTAAAGATACCTTTAGTCATGCGGATTTCCACGATAAAAATATATGTATTGATCCGGATACCTATCAAACAACAATTATTGATTTGGGCGAAGTTGTTATTACTTATCCATTTTTTTCATTTCTTAATTGTTTGTATAGAGCTAAAGAAAATTTTAAATTGACTGAAAGTCAATACCAACAATTACAGCTAGCTTGCTTTGAACCATGGCTTGAATTTGAATCGCAAAAAAATTTAGTAGAGATTATGTTGATAATTAATCAATGCTGGCCTATTCATTCATCGTTAGGTGAATATCGTCTTATGAAAAGCGTAGGTAAGGCCGGTTTTCAAAAATTGCTTAGACAAGGGCGGTTTGCGAGGAATCTTCGATATTGGCTTAATCAATAATTAAAATTGATAACAGACAAGGCGAGAATAAAGTTTAACTTATAATACATATGAAAACTACCTGTTGTGAAGACCTAAAAAGAGTAATTATTATGAATAATCCAAATTTTACTACTACACTCCCTGTAATAAGCTCATCAGAAGAATATGAAAAAATAAAATTAAAAACAGAGTTGTTTGAACTCGCTGCCAGAGAAATTATTGCATATCATCACATACCTGATGAGCCGCTTACACTTTTGGATGGAAGTAATATTGTATTTTCTTGTGGAAAAACTCGGATAATTAAAATATACCCTCCATTGCACCAAAGTCATTTCACCTGTGAAATACTACTGATGAAGTATTTACATAATAAACTTTCAGTTAGAATTCCATCAGTTGAATATGCAGGTGAAATATCTGGTTGGCCCTATATTGTAATGAGCCGACTTGAAGGGACACTTCTAGAAGACCTTTGGGAACGATTAGATCATAGCAATAAGACAGTTATTATTCGAGAATTAGGTTCATTAATTCATGAAGTCCATTCTTTGCCAACAGAAGGCCTAGAATCAATTGATTGTCACTGGCAACAATTTATCTTCCAGCAGCTAAATCAATGTAAGGCGCAACATCGAGATACACATCTTCCAGATGAATTAGTACAGCAAATTCCTATGTATTTGGAATCAATGAAAAAGTATTTACCTGAAATTAATAAACCAGTTATTTTAACTGGAGAATATACTCCAATGAACTTACTGGTGTCACAAAAGTCAGGAGTCTGGCATATCACGGGATTGATTGATTTTGGCGATTCTATGCTAGGCATGCCGCAATATGATTTATTGGGCCCAGGCGTTTTTTTGATTCAGGGCGATAAAATTCTTTTGAGGGAGTTTCTGACATCTTATGGCTACTCATCTGAAGATATGACATCAACGCTGACTCATCAACTGACTGCATTGATGCTGTTGCATCGCTATGCTAACTTAAATGTTCAAATTAGGATCAAGGATTGGAACAAGAAGGTAAACAAAATAAGTGAGCTAGAAAATTTAGTTTGGGGATTTTAAGATTTGAGAATCAACCATTGACACATATTAGTAAGTGCGCGTACTATGCTGCTTTACTAAATACGCGGGAGTAAGTTATGTGGGTAAAAACACATTCAATGATTGCGCCAAATATTGAACGATCTCAAATCTGGAAGATATGGTCAGACATTAATAATAGACCTCTATGGGATTTAGATACTGAATGGGCTGAATTAAAGGGGCCTTTTGAAAAAGGCGCGATATTTTGTTTTAAACCAAAAGGTGGGCCGAAATTGTCGATGACAATTACTGAATGTGTTCCAAATGAATGTTTCACTGATTGTTTTAAAATGCCTTTCGCCCGTCTGTATGGTCGTCATACAATGGAATCAACAAGCGAAGGTCTGAAAATTACAACCTCTATCAAAATAGTGGGATTCTTGGGGTGGTTTCTCCGAAAAATTGTAGGAGAAAAAGTCGCTGCAGAAGTACCTGAACAAACAGCAATGCTGATTAAAATTGCATCGAATATGAAATAAATTTGAATAAATGCAGTAAGGAAATATAATATTAATGAACTTCTCATTTAAAAAACCAGAAGATAGCCCCGGATTTCTTCTTTGGCAACTAACAAACCAATGGCAAAGATTACAGCGACAAGCGCTCCGCAAGTTAGGGCTAACACATTCGCAGTTTGTTGTTTTAGCAGGTATATTATGGATAAGCTCACATTCTGATATTGCGGTGACACAAAAGCAGGTTTCTGATTTGACTAAAATTGATAAAATGTCTATGTCTGATTTAGTTATCACTTTACTGCATAAAAAAATGCTTAAACGTATGACTCATGCTAAAGATAAGCGTGCTTATTCTTTAATTTTAACGGAAAAGGGACGGCAGGTTGTATTAAAAAGCATTCCTATTGTTGAGGGGATTGATGCTAAATTTTTTAGTATTACTACACCTAATCTAGTTCATCTGATCTCTAATTTAAAACATTTAGCGGACTAATCTTTAAGTATGTTTTAAATAAGCTTCGAGCTGACCTTCAGAATAACCCCCTATTGAATATTGCCAAATTTCACGATTAATTCGTGTTATTGCATGTGTTTTTAATAATCCTTGGGTGTCGCAAACAAGTTTGGCAAAGGACAAACACTTTTCAGCTAATTCTAAACCCGCTGCTCTTAGTCTAAAAGGATCTGTTGCGGCTGATTGCATCACTTCTGTATGATATGTTTTCCATTCTTCTGACAGTACTTTTAATCTATCCTTGACTAAGGAATTATAATGATATTTTTCAGTGGCTGCTATTTTCAATAATGCTTTTGTAGCGCCTAAAAGACTGTAAATAGCAGGATGTTCAAAAGGTACTTTAGGTTTTGAGATGTGCGATATAATGATTTTTTCAAATGGAATAAAATAATTTTTTAAAGTAATGGATACAGTATTAGTCGCGCTAAATACAATAGGTTCAAGGATAGGAGATAAAATAAGAGAGTGGCTTATTGCTTCAAAAGGTAAAAAGCAGTAATAATCTATATCGTCTTTGTCAAATGATAAAAGAATATGAGGAAAAAAATCAAATCCAGTTACCCACTTTAGCATTCCTGAGATATAAAAACCATCTGCACACTTTTCTACCGTTAAAATTTTTTTATTACTTGCGAAACCAACCCCAACACCTATATTTTTTTTCGCGAGTGATTGCAAAACGGAAGCGATTTTAGGGTCAGGCAATAATTTATTTAATCTTGAAATAGCATATTGATGCTGCGCTTGTAAGAATAATAATGCACCTGAATATCCTGCTAGTTGGCTTGTATATTCTATCCATTCATAACGCTCAAAGCCTAAGCCTCCATATTCACAAGGAATACGTAAGCGTAAGCCATCTAATTCAATTAATTGTTGGTAACAATTTTTTAATAACGTGCTATTAGAATCGAGATCATTACTGATCGGGGAGACTGTAGTTTCAAGAAATAGAGTTAATTTTGAGAAAAGTGGATGCATTTTATACCTTCTTATATAGAAAATAAGTGATCTAAACTGATTTTGTATATCACTTAAAGATAGTGTATTTTTTATAAAATATTGAAATTAAATGCTAATCTATTTATCAGTGAAGATTTAATGTGAAGCCAATCCGCTTTAATTATACTGTATACAACAGTATCACGAAGCAAGCCATTATCTAAGATCATATGATGACGTAATATACCTTCTTCAACCGCGCCCAGCTTTTTAACAGCAGCACGTGAACGCGCATTACCAGAATGAATTAAAAAGTCAACGCGATTAAGCCGTAACTCTTCAAAAGCATATTTTAATAATAAAAACTTACACTCAGGATTAACAGATGTGCCCCATACCTCGGGAATATACCATGTATAACCAATTGTTAATCGACGATGCTCAAGATTTATATCATAGTAACGAGTGCTACCGATAATTTTATCGTTTGATAAACGCCTTACAATGAAAGGCAGTTGTTGCTTGTTTTGAGAATATTGGATTGCCTTGTCAAACCAACGATAAAATTCTGCTCCCATTGTTTTGGAGCTAAAATAAGTCCAGATGGATTCATCTTG
>DHJK01000148.1:1535-2062 GCA_002404295.1 Legionellales bacterium UBA4722 | reverse complement strand
TAAGTCCAGATGGATTCATCTTGTGCGGCTGTATAAAGTTCACTTTTATGTGATTCATTGAGTGGTTCAAGTTGAATCGAGCAGCCTGTTAACGTTTTTGGCTGAATATTAAGCATTTTTCATTCTTCCCTTATGAAAAGACCAAAGATTGTAGCATAAGAATGTATGAACAGATTACAATAGTAATTTAGCATATAATTTTAACGGGTCAATTTATAAATAAGAAAATAATGGATATCTCTTCTAAAAAAATATTTCCCCAACCTTTGACGGAACCGCTTGCTAAAAAAGTGGGATCTATCAATATTACTCCAGAATGGCTGTTGACCCTTCCTTTTAATCAAGAAACAACACCTTCTATTCATTGGCTAGATGAAGAAAATTTAATTATAGGAAAACAATCGTCAATAGAGCGCATTAACACAAAGACTGGCCAGCGTAAAATTTTAGCGGAAGGATCAAATCCAAAACCATCTCCGAATGGGAAATTTATTATTTTTGTTAAAGAAGAAAATAAAATAAAGCAA
>DHJK01000148.1:1058-1291 GCA_002404295.1 Legionellales bacterium UBA4722 | reverse complement strand
TATTTAATGAATAATGAAGGTGCCGATGTTGTACAGATTACAGAGTTCAATATCGGTTTAACAGGTGGGTTTGATTATCATTACGGATATTCTTGGTCGCCTTGTGGAAAGTATATAGCATTACACCAACAAATATATTTACCTTATTGGCAGCGTGATGTGAAGTCAGAAAATGATAACGAAAAATCATCTGCATTGTCTATTGACAATTTAAAAATGACACCACCTAATAG
>DHJK01000148.1:487-790 GCA_002404295.1 Legionellales bacterium UBA4722 | reverse complement strand
CAATATTACATGGTCATCTGATAGTAAAAAATTATTCTTCATGTCAGATAGAGTAGGGCGATATTATAATCAATCAGCCGACAAAGCATGGATCTGTTCACTCGATCTTAAAGATAATAATTTTAAAAAATTATTAGAGTTTGACGGGCTGCAACAATTTCTGGATCCTATCATTTCTCCTAATAATCAATATATCGCATTATGCTACGATGCAGAAAACCCCTTATTCACTTTTATGACAAGCCTTGGATTGATCGATATTCAAGCTGAGATAGAGATAACATCTAAAAATATTATTAGATT
>DHJK01000148.1:0-254 GCA_002404295.1 Legionellales bacterium UBA4722 | reverse complement strand
TTAACTCATCAATTAAAATTACTTTTTCCAAAATGGTCTAGTGATGCTGAATTAATTTATGTATTACGCGATTATGGTGCTTATCGACAAATTTATTCTATTCATTCAAAAACTAAAAATATTACACAATTGACAAATGCTCCATTGAATATTGAGGATTATGCAATTTTACAGAGTGGTTCACAATTAGCATGGATTGGTCAGGACTGTCATGGAAAAATAATTATAAGAGTAGCGACGAGCCGTGGTAAAAA
>DHJK01000149.1:1068-5340 GCA_002404295.1 Legionellales bacterium UBA4722 | reverse complement strand
CCTTTTCGAGAGATGAGAGATCAAATCGATACAAAAATTAAAAAATTTAATAGGCAATAGTGATAATGATAACAAATATTAGGAATTAAAAAAATGAATGCTTATAAACAATTAAAATTAATATTTAGCCGAATTTATCATCTACAAAACATTCATTATATTTTACTCTGGGACGAAGCCGTGATGATGCCTGAATATGCAGGTAAAACTAGAGCCAAAGTGATGGGAACATTAAGTCGACTCACTCAAAAAATGCTTAGAAGAAGAAAAATTCAACCACTCATCGATATCACTAAAAAAGAGAGCTTGGACTTGTTGGACAAAGTTAATTTAGATTGGATGGAGAAAAAGCATAGGATTGCCTCTTCTATTCCTCTGAAGATTGTTGAAAAATTGACTGAAACAAGCTTTTTGTCAGAACAAGCATGGAGAATATTACGACCACAAAACAATTGGAAGGACTTTTTACCATTTTTAGAGAAGACTTTTTATTTTGTAAACGAAATTGCCCAGCGGAAATCGCAAATTTTAGGTCTCCATCCTTATGATGCATTGATAGATGAGTACGCACCTGGGTTTGATCAAATTTCAATTGATTCATTATTTTCAGAATTAAAAGATGCATTACCTATCCTAATAAAAAAGATCACTGCAAAACAACGCGAAGAAAAAATGAATCTGCCTCTCGGGCCATTTTCTCTTGAGAAACAAAAACAACTATCAGAGATGATAGCAAAATCGCTCGGCTTTAAATTGGCTCGTGGACGCCTTGATGAAAGCCATCATCCATTTTCCTGCGGTGATCGTAGTGATGCACGCGTGACAAATCGTTATGATGAAAGCAATTTTTTAAGTGGTGTTTTCGGCATATGTCATGAGGTTGGACATGCTCTTTACGAGCAAGGACTTCCAAAGAAATGGCAATTTCAGCCCGTTGGGCATGTTAATAGCATGGCCATGCATGAAAGCCAGTCTTTATTGATCGAAATGGAATTCTGTAGATCCAGAGAATTTTTTGATTATCTTACTCCTATTTTACAAAGTGAGTTAGGAAAACAAGAAGCTATGACTGTCGAGAATTTACATAAGGTTGTCACTAGAGTCACTTCTAGTCTAATTCGAGTGGATGCTGATGAAGTCACTTATCCCTTGCATGTTATTTTGCGTTATGAATTAGAAAAAGAATTACTAAATGGCGAAATACAAATAAAAGATTTGCCTGCACGTTGGAATGAATTGATGACTTGTTATCTAGGAATTTCAACTAAAGATAATTATACAAATGGTGTTATGCAAGATGTGCACTGGCCATCCGGCACATTTGGTTATTTCCCCGCGTATACTATTGGCAGAATGATCGCTGCACAATTTTATTCAACATTTATCAACGTACACCCTGATTTTCCTTCTGAGGTAAAAAAAGGGCAATTTCAATTACTGCATGGATGGTTACAAAAAAATGTATATAATGTCGCATCTTCTTTACCAACAAAAACGATCATTCAGAATGTAACAAAAGAACCACTATGCGCTAAATATTTTATTGATCGTATAGAAAAACGATATCTAAATTTTAAATAACATCAGGTGTTCAATGACAACAAAACAAAGTAATCAACATTATACCGAAATTGAATATACTCTTTTCTGCCAATCCTTTGAAGAACAGTATAATCAGGCAAAAGAAGACGGTTTATTTGAAATATTACGAGTACTTGAATTAGATAAAAAACATTCAGATAAAAATTTAGTTCAAGTAATCGATTATTTTAACGAGAGAAACGGCGTTATAAAACAAGATGCGCCTATGGATTTTTTGACTGAACGTGAAAGAAAAATGGTTAACCAAGATGGGAGATTTCGGCCAGAGCTATATTGTATGTTTTTATCTAAAAAATTCTCTGATGCTATTGAAGATAAGACAGCATTCATTAAAAATTCATTTAAATATAGTTTTGATAAGGATTACATCGAAAAATGACATAGACACTTACTAAAATGACTTAATCAACTGTAAATCAGCTTTTGATAATGGGTATGTAGATTTCTTTAAATGACTAAAAATACCATTAACCTGGCCTGAAATGTTTACTAAAAGGGGTTAAAAAATTGAAGCCGGATGACTTAAATCTTATTATGGAAAAGTTGAATAATAGGCCAATAATAAGCTTAGGATATGCAACTCCTAATGAGAAATTCATCCATGATATAAGAGATACAATATGATTCGTAGTAAAATATTATATATTTGGAATTTTAATAATTTCTGTGTCATCTGCTAATGCTTTTGCAGGTGATAAGCTTGTATTTTCTATAGACCTTATTCGTCACGGAGATCGTGCTCCCGCAGATCAAATTCCTAAATCATATATTTATTGGAAAGAAGGTCTAGGTGAATTAACAGAAAATGGAATCAATCAAGAAATACAATTAGGCAAGAATCTACGAAAAAAATATATTGATCAATATCATCTTTTACCGAATGTTTATAATGTAAATACTATATATGTTTGTTCAACAGATAAAAATCGAACAATCAAAAGTGCCGATGCATTACTTTTAGGATTGTATCCATCAAGTTATAGAGAGCCAGCAAATCAAAAAATTTCAATCCATGTTGTCCCGGTTAATGATGATCAGCTATTAATTGTTAAACCCAGCAGAAATATTTTTGATGTTATAAATCGTTATCTTAAAAATCGTAGATTTTGGAAAAACAAAACAGCTCCTATTCAAAACAAATTAAATTATTGGAGTAAAGAAACAGAATTATCATTAAAAAACCCCGAACAGTTGGCTCAACTAGCCGATAATTTATATATTCGTAAGTTACATCATCTGCCATTACCAAAAGGAATCAGTGCGAATGACGCAGACGAAATCATATCATTAAGCGATTCTGTCAGTGTTCATGATTTTAAATTAAAAGAAGTAACTAATCCTACTGGACGAGAATTTATCAAAACTGTAGCAAATTATCTAAAACAATCTATGCAAGATCAAACTTTGCTGAAGTATGTTTTATTATTAGGCCACGATGCTTCTATTATGTGTGTAATGAATACGTTAGGATCTCCATTCGAGGAAATACCACCATATGCATCGCGTTTGAATTTTTCTCTTATTAAAAGTGACAGCGACTATTATGTGAAGGTTAGCTATAATGATAAGCCAGTTTTTATTCCAGCTTGTAAAGGCAGTATTTGCACATTACGCCAATTAGATAGACTCGCGGAAGATAGCTAATAATTCGTATAGCGAGTTGCAGCTATTGGTTGAATACGTCAGTATTAAAACCAATCTCATTTGTGATAAATATAACTATCACAACTAGTAAAACACGAACCGGTGGAAAATTTCCACCGGTTCCAATTATTAAAACATTCAACCCTACAATGAGTTAAATGCGTATGTTGCATTCACGGATAAATCTTACTGACCCCCTAAATACACTGAGGAGAAGAAGCTCTGAGATAGCCCAAAGTTGATAGTTCAAAATTAGTCAACCTCAGGGGCCAATAAGCGTGATAATTGATATTATCACCGCTATTTTAGTAGCTAAAAAATCCTTTTTATTTCATAATATTGGCAATTACCAATTTCAGTTAAATAGATTTAGCTGTATAATATAACTATATTTTTCATACGCTTACAATAGTGTCGACAGTGTCGCCACTATTTAATTAACTAACGAGATATATTTTTATGGATGACAAGATACCAAGTCAAATTCTCTTTAATGATATTAGCCAATTAATTGAACATACTAGATCGCATGTAGCCAAACAGGTCAATTCCTCTTTGGTAAAACTCTATTGGCAAATTGGCCAACTGATTAATCAAGAAGTTCTTAAAAATTCCCGCGCCGAGTATGGTGAAAAAATAATCAAACAATTATCGCAACAACTAACTCTGTATTACGGGCGTAGTTTTAATACTCGCTCACTATTCAGAATGGTACGTTTCGCAAAGCAATACCCCGACGAAAAGATTGTGTCGACACTGTCGACACAATTATCTTGGTCACACTTTATAGAATTGACAGTTCTAGATGATGCCCATAAACGACAATTCTACACAGAAATGTGTCGCTTAGAACATTGGAGTGTCCGCGATTTGCGCAAAAGATTAGATAGCATGCTGTATGAAAGAACCACTATATCCAGACAACCGGAAGTTATAATTGAAAATGATTTAAATGAGCTGCAAAAAAATAATGAATTAACAAAGGAATTGGTATTCAGGGATCCTTATATTTTAGATTTTTTACAC
>DHJK01000149.1:0-985 GCA_002404295.1 Legionellales bacterium UBA4722 | reverse complement strand
ATATATTTTAGATTTTTTACAACTGCCTGCAAATTTTAGCGAGAAAAAACTCGAAAATTCAATCCTTGACGAATTAAGTAAATTTCTTCAAGAATTGGGAACGGATTTTTGTTTTATAGCAAGGCAAAAAAGAATAATTATTGATAATGAAAATTATTATATTGATTTGTTAATGTACCATCGAGGATTAAAGCGATTAATAGCAATTGACCTGAAGCTAGGTAAATTTAAGGCTAATTACAAAGGCCAAATGGAATTATATTTACGTTGGCTAGATAAATATGAAAGGAGGAAAAATGAAGAGCAACCATTAGGACTGATCCTCTGCGCGGAAAAGCAACATGAGCATGTTGAATTACTTGAGTTAAGTAAGAGTGGAATTCATGTAGCTCAATACCTAACAGAATTGCCCCCTCAAAATATATTGGAAGAAAAATTACATAAAGTTATTGAAATTGCTCGTGAAAAACATGCCAGAGTGCAGTTATTAAACAAGGATGAAAAAGAGAATGGCCAGTGATGTATGTCAGCCAAAACCTTTATTTGATACATTGGAAAATATAAACAACGCAACTAATTTAAATGATGATTTAGTGAATTTTCAAAAGGATGATTATCAAAAAACTATTTTATTTTTAAAATCATATACAGGTAGTCGAGGAACATTTAACTCTTATCGTCGAGAAGTTGAAAGATTGCTTCAGTGGTCTTGGCTTATTGAAAAAAAATCTATAAGAGAATTGCGACGCATAAATATTGAAGCATACCTAGCTTTTTGTCAAAAACCGCCGACAGGCTGGATTGGAACGAAGAAAGCGCCTCGTTTTATAGAAAAATGTGATATACGGACTCCTAATCATGAATGGCGTCCTTTTGTAGTCTCGATATCAAAATCAGCCCATCGCAAAGGATTAAAGCCAGATATAAAAAATTATGAGCTATCTTCTACTGCGATAAAAGACATTTTTTCAATACTAAGTAGTTT
>DHJK01000035.1:2165-2790 GCA_002404295.1 Legionellales bacterium UBA4722 | reverse complement strand
GTATTATATTATCATGAATTTAAATACTTGCTTATATTTAATTATAGAAACTTTTAGGGAGTGGAATAAGGATAATATTCCTCAGCTTTCTGCTGCGCTTTCATTTTATGCGATATTCTCAATAGCACCGCTTTTAGTTATCAGTATAGCTATTTTTAGTTTTTTGATCGAGCAAAATGGACTTGAGTATATATTAATTGATCATTTAAATCAAACCATCGGTGGGAATGCTGGGGCGACAATTTTAAATATTATGCAAAATATAAAATCACCTATTACAAATTTCTTTGCATTTATTCTAGGTGTCCTTATTTTAATTTGGAGCACTATAGGCTTATTTATTGAGCTTCAATATTGTTTTGATGTTATATGGAAAGTGAAGAGCAAAGTACATTACAACTGGATTGATGTTTTTAAAAACCGATTTTATTATTTTATCATGATACTTGGTGTTGGCTTTTTGTTATTAGTTTCAATGATGGTGAGTACATCTTTGTCAGCAGTGAGCAAGTATTATCATTACATTCTTCCGAACGCACCATTGATTTGGATGGCTTGGGATTCAATTATATCTATATCAGTAATTACATTTTTATTTTCAGTTTTATATATGATTTTACCTAAT
>DHJK01000035.1:0-1976 GCA_002404295.1 Legionellales bacterium UBA4722 | reverse complement strand
TTATATATGATTTTACCTAATGCGGTTTTGCAATGGCGTGATGTGTTACTAGCAGCTTTTATTGCAGCTCTTCTGTTTAGCGTCGGTAAATTTATTTTAAGTATTTATCTATTATCTAGCAACATTATGACTATTTATGGTGCTGCAGCTTCTTTTATGATTCTTCTATTATGGGTCTACTATACGTCACAAATATTATTATGGGGGGCAGAATTTAGTAAAGTTTATGCATACAAATTTGGATCACACGTTGAGCGCTCTAATGTTACTAATGCATGAATTAAAGCACCAACCACCGATTGCGCTGAAAGTTTAGTTGATCTATCATCTAAGATACCATACCAATTGAGATTGGTTTCTGCCACATTTAAGTAATGTCGTGCATCATCACTAAACAAATCACTATTCATTTGTTGAATGAATGTAGGAACAGTTACTTTTTTTATCTGTTTATCAATATCGATATAAGTCTCTCATGTGCCAGTTTTTTTCATTTTAACTGGCCGAGCAGGATCGATAATTTTAGATGGGGTTATGTATTGTTGAACTCCGAGGTAATCTCCGCGAAGCGCGTGCCCATCCATAGGGAATCTTTTCATCATCACTGCGTTTGATTTAATACTGATATCATTAGAATGTGAAACGCCAAAAAAATAATGATAGTTTAATGATTCTAAAAAACTCATACGAGCGGGATTTTTATCCCAGCTTTCGCCAAAAGGAAAAACATAATAAGAAGTAGGGCCTACAATAGATCCTACTTCTTTAACCCAGCGATTTTCAGATTCTTCAAAAATAGGTTCATCAGTTTTTTTGTTAAAAGAGACATGGAAATACGAATGTGATGCAAATTCCCAGCCCATGTTCTTCAACTTTTGAACTACTTTTCTAGCTTCAACTAATTGAGATTGATAATTAGACGCATGAGAATTTTGTGTGTCATAGCCAAAAATGCCATTATAGCCTGTAAGATCAATAATACCTCTGGCATTATGATAGGAAAAATCTGGATGTTTTTTGATAAAAGATTCCAGTAGTTGTGGAATTTCTTGATCATAACGAACAATAACTTTTCCGTTGGATTGTTGGGTTATAGTTGCCAGCCTGTTCTTCTTGTCAATATAAAATCGATGAATAGTTCCATGTTCCTTCATGGTTTTATAAAAATTGTAGTCATCAAGGGAGAGAATAATTGGTTTTTTGCCAGGAGGTAGAAGCAATTTCTTTCTTGAAATGATGATCGTGCCTTTATTATTTTTATTCTCTGCAAAAACATCTTTTGGAGAAATCAAAATAAATCCTTTTTTGTATAGTTCAGCCATAATTTTATTAAATTCATTGGTTGTGACAAACCATTCATCGATATAATCTAGTTTTGAACTTTTAGGGTCAAATCCAAGCTCAGGGTAGACAATTAAAGGATGAAAAAAAATATTATGGATAGGGCCTAGATAAGAAGTATTTTTTTGAGGTTGATTTGCTATATTGCTAGCAACCGCAATTGATCCGAAAAGGTAAACAAGAAATAGGAGTATTTTTCGCATGCCCTGTCCTCAAATTATAATTTTGGCATTAACCAATGTGATTGTCACTGTATAATAGGATTTTTAATAAAAACCAGACTC
The DNA here is from genome assembly GCA_002404295.1 of Legionellales bacterium UBA4722. GTDB lineage: Bacteria > Pseudomonadota > Gammaproteobacteria > DSM-16500 > DSM-16500 > UBA4722. The sequence continues at coordinate 351 of DHJK01000035.1, read as the reverse complement.
ATGCTATTTTTTATGTCAAAATAACCCATATCAATAAAATGACTCAGGAGTTGTTATGCGTTTACTATGGATGATAATAGCAGTAAGTTTGTTATCAAATTGTGCTTTTGTAGATGGATTGCATAATCAGCAACAGAATATACCCGACAAGTCAAATGCCCTAGGAAAGACTCTTCCTTCTCCGGTCACGAAGCCTGAGCATATCAATAACCAAAACAATCCAACAACGAATGCGGCTAAGATGGTTACACCATTGATTCAATAATTCAAATTCTTAAATTAAAAGTTTCACTCAGTAAGTTGTGTATTAGGGGTATTCTGACTTTAAAATCAGTATGTTATCTATTATTT
>DHJK01000032.1 GCA_002404295.1 Legionellales bacterium UBA4722 | reverse complement strand
CAGCGCACACTTTACCAATTCCTTTCAACTGTTGACAACTGTCTATCTCTTTTATATATATTAGATATATGAAATATCAATACATTTATGATGACAAAAAGAATACAAAGCTTAGGCTTGAAAGAGGCATTTGCTTTGAGGATGCAATTACCGCCATATCTAATGGAGATCTTTTAGATATTATTCCACACCACAATAAAAGAAAATATCCAAACCAAATGATTTTGATTATTAATATAGATAATTATGCCTATTTGATTCCTTATGTAGAGGAAGATAACGTGTTAGCTTTAAAGACTGTATTTCCTAGCAGGAAATTTACTAAATTGTACTTAGGAGGAAATAAGTAATGAATATAAAGAAAAAGAAACGGTTAAATCCACAGTTGGATGCCTATGAACAAGATATTGAAGATAATCTTGATACAAATAATTCGTTACCTTCAAAAACAAAAGTACGTGAAATTGCTAAGTTAAAAGCAGCCGCCAAAGAACATTTACATAAAAGAACCAAGGAAAAGCGTATTAGTGTTCGCGTTTTTGCTAGTGATTTAGAACGCTTAAAAGAAATTGCCGATGAAGAAGGGTTACCTTATCAAACGCTTGTCACTAGTATATTACATAAGTTTTCGACAGGACGTTTAATTACTAAAGAGAAAAATAAACACTAATAAAATAGAATGGAATGGATCTATATGTGACCCCATTTCGTTTACTTCAAAATCAGATTTAAGAAGATATGGGGAAGAAACCTTTGTTTAAGAATTCAATAAAATACTTAAGCAGCCTCTTAATTTTAACCATAACACTTGCCGTTAATCTACATAGTAACGCTGCAACCCCCACTTATTCAAATCAACCTACACTCAAACAAAACATACTGCCTGTCAAACATGGTCAACTAGCCTATTACCGCTTCGGCCACGGAAGTCCTATTGTATTCATTACTGGTTATGGTGCGACTTTATGTGAATGGAACAATACATTCTTATACACACTTGCAAAATCGAATGAGATTATCGTGTTTGATAATCGCGGGGTAGGCAATTCCATTTTTTCAACTAACAGCTATAATGTGCGTGATTTATCCAATGACACAGCTCAACTCATCATCAAGCTGCACTTGAACAAACCTACTGTTTTAGGCTGGTCTATGGGTGGCATGGTTGCTCAAGAATTGGCGATACAGCACCCTGCGTTAGTCGGGAAATTAGTATTAATGAATACAAAAATTGGCGGCATCACAGCAATCCCAACTGCGCCTAATGTGGAAGAAAAGCTAACTGACAAATCTGGAACACATGAAGAAAAATTTAACCGTATCATGCATATCTTATTTCCTGTTAACGAAGTAGATAACATGTCAAAAGATTTTGTTGCGAATATGTTTAAACCCGAAGGAAACCCTGAGCCATCTGTATTATCTTCCGTGTTACAACAACAGAAAGCGCTCTTGAATAATTGGCAAACAGCAAATGAGATCCCACATAAATTACGACGATTAACCGTGCCTACCCTCATTCTCTCTGGCAGTGAGGATGTTATTATCCCACCCCAAAATGCTGTTATTTTAGCAGACACTATTCCAGGATCCCGACTCACTATCATTAAAAATGGCGGGCATGCGATGATGTATCAATATCCCACTATGATTGCTGAGGCGATTGACTAGGTCTAATGCCATAAACAATATTATTGGAATTATAAATGAAGAGTAAATATCAAGACCCTTTGATTTTGACTGAAACTATTCACCAAGATTTTATTGATGCAAAGAATCGCATCTATAATCCATGTGGAATTGAATGCTCTCAACCAGTTGCGGAAAAAGAAAGTATTGAGTACGGAGCTTGTACATTTAAGCTGAATGATTTTGTAGTTAAATTCCGTGTCTCTAAAATTACGCCCACAAAGATCGGGCAATTTGTCACGCTGTGGAAACGGATTGGAAATGGCCCAATCCAACCCTATGATATTTCTGACCCTATTGACTTTTTTATTATTAGTACTCGAAAGGATGATCATTTTGGGCAATTTATATTTCCAAAATCTGTTTTATGTGAGCAAGATGTACTATCAATCAATGGACTAGGTGGGAAAAGAGCTATACGAGTTTACCCATCTTGGGATATAGCTTTGAATCGCCAAGCTCAAAAAACTCAAAAATGGCAATTGGAATATTTTTTAGATCTATCAGAAAATATAAAAACAGACATGGCTAGAACTCATCTGCTTTATTCCAGAATGGTATGATGCTATTGAATATATTTGACGGCTCGTCTGACGTATCTTCACAACAACCCTATTTGGTGGAAAGTGAAGCAATAATGTTCGCCAATTCTTCGGGCAAGATCTTTTAATCAGCATGTGTTCATCAAATAAATTTCACGAAACCAGTTAGCGTAAGCTTTGGATTATCAAGATTCTCTCGTATAAACTCAACTTGAAATCCACATTTTTTGTAAAATCTGGCGCTTGAAATGCACATGACACGGTATTGATATTGTTAAATCCTTTATCTTTGAAATGATTTTCCAGTGCATTAATCAGCTGTCTGCCAAATCCTTTTCCTCGATGTGTTTTATCGTAAGCGATCCACAAACACCAGTCTTGCTAATTACTAAGATGGGGTTCTAGCGCCTCAACCCAAAGACTAACCGTGTTAGTTTTATGATCGAAATTTACCTTGTATTTGCCAAATATAAAGTCATATTGCTCAAACATAACTTTTTTTCTTTGACACATTGCATCCACCACCTTTCGGGCATCAAGCTGGTTTCTAAGTAGCAAATTAATGCTGGCGTAATAATCGATTTTATTTTTTTCATCATGTTGCATAATCATGGAATTCCAAACCAACCAAGGTAATTGCAATATCTGTTCCAATTCAGTTGCATTAAAATCATCAAGGCCCTCAAAATATAATTCTAGCAATGAAAAAGGGGTCAGGCTTTAATGGCACTANNNNCTATAAAATTTGCTTTAATTATAATCGTCATTGCGAGCGAAGCGAAGCAATCCAGCTTTCAAGCAATGCTTAGTATCATAGTCCTGCTTTTTGAAGCTTTGCTTTCGTGATGCCATTAGGGTCAGGCTTGCGCAATTGCACTTTCATATGATAGTGCAATTGCGCAAGCCTGACCCTAATGGAAAATTTTTGCTTGTTGTAGAAACCACACGAACGCATACGCACCGCTACGTTTATTACCGTCAACAAATGGGTGGTTTTTGATGATGAAATATAATAGGTGCGCTGCTTTTTCTTCAATAGCAGGATAAAGGTCTTCTCCACCAAAGGATTGCATAACATTGCCCACAATACCCGATATACTATCTTGCATACGTTCCGCGCCAAAAAGATCAGTTGCTTCTCCCTTGGCAATGAGATTCTTTTTTAAGTCAGTCAAAGCACGAGCGAGCTTGCTTGCTGTCAGTGCCACTTTCTTTTTGGTCGCCCCCGAGGATGCAAGCGCATCTCTGTCATATGCATCAAGAGAGAACCATGTATCAGCAAACAGCGTAACCAATTCCAGGACATCATCCTTATCAACTGCCTCTCCTGCAGCAATGCTTTTAACGTCCGCTACTGCTTTCAAGAACTCATCGTAATTAGTCTTGATACGGTGACGATTAATCGTATAGCCTTTTTGAATGTGCTCTTTGAGGGTCTTAGTTGCCCATTGCCGGAAATGGGTAGCTTTTTTCGAGTTAATTCTATAACCCACACTCAGCACCGCATCGAGATTGAAGTGTTTGATTTTATAGAGTTTATTGTTCTTAGTAACTGTTTCCAAAATGGAAACTGTTGATTTTTCTTGCAGCTCATCAGAATCAAAAATATTCTTTAAATGCTTAGAAATAGCCGCCTTTTGAACATCAAATAAAGAAACCATTTGTTCTTGAGTAAGCCAAATAGTTTCATGCTCTTTGTCTGTCTTAAGCTCTAGAGCACCACTTTTTGATTGATAAACAATAGTACCCGTTGTGTGAGTTATCTGTTTTTTCATGTGATTTCCTTTACTGCTTCTTATATAGCAAACCATAACGAACGTGATAACTTAAAAATATTTAATATATTTTCTCGATATTCACGCAATCCTGATTCCATCTCACGCTTTCGCACTTCGTGCTTCAGCGCTGCGAGCCCGCCGCGCCGTAGCACAAAGTGCGAAGGTGGGCATCAATCACATTGATCTAGCAGTGATTCAAGCGATAAGTTGAACAACGTCAAGAGGTTTCATACGCTAACTCACCTATTTTGTGCAGTTTTTTCTGAAGTAATAATTTATTTATCAATTTAGTTTCATACTCAGCAATCATAGTGGGTGACATACTGCGATTCATTGCATATTTAACAACTTCATCATCCAGGGCAATCGCATTAGACAAAC
>DHJK01000171.1 GCA_002404295.1 Legionellales bacterium UBA4722 | reverse complement strand
TAGAATAGTAATCGCAGTCTCATCTCCTAATTGAGCTATAAATGAATGGTATTCTTTATTTCTTTCTAAACAATTTTTTAATTTTTTTATACACTTTAATAGATCTATGTAATTTTTAACTGCTATACGAAGTTTATCTTTATCAGCTACAATAAATGCATTAAACCCACTAAGGATAGTATGATCAACTACCTTACCTTTTCCATCTGGCTTACTAACAATTAAATTACCCTTCTCATCAAAACGGGCGCGCTCGATTAAAGAAGCAAAATCACTAAAATGCTCTTCGTTGCTACTAGATTGTAATGACTTTGCTTCATTTGAAGTGTCACTCTTCTTGGTAGGTTGAATTATCTTCGAGCCATGTAACAACAGAAGATTTTCATTAAACTCGGCCACCATGTCGCCAGAGTCACTTTTTTTACCATTCGTATCAGCATAATATTCACTATTTTTAATAGTCAGGAATCCCATCACTTCCTGCAATCCTAACCACACAAGATTATTTATGTCAATGTGATTTGAGTGCATTGTGTGACAATTAGTTATCCCACCTTGATATTGATGATTAGCTAAAATTAAATTACTGACCAATCTAGCAGTAGTAAGACTAACAGCAGAGCCCATTGCACGGTTAAGGTCATCAAGATACACCCGTATTGCACTTTGTGCCTGAGATATTTTTTCCTGTTGTATACATTTTTGTATAAATTCATTAGCACACCAAACCCTATTTCTAAAATGATTTTTAGTGTCTTTTTTCTTACCTGTCTTACCTAACCAAGCAGAAAAAGTAAGAGCAAAACCAGACTGGAACCATTCTTGATAACATTTTGTACCAGATATTTCACTATAGTATATTGCTTCGAGTATTTCAGAAAGTTTCATCCATGCAGCAAGACGTGCAGCACTATCTTTTTCTTTTAAAATTGCTTCACATGCCCGCTCCATCCCTAATATGTATTGACCTCTTGGAGAGCATCTTTTTTCTTTTTTTAACTTTTCATCTACACCATGATCTAACCATCCAAATAATTCTGTCATCACATCCGTTGAAAATTGACTTTCTTGCTTAAAAGCAGCACCTTCATATCGTGATTCTAAATCGCTAAAAACTAATTCATTAGGTTGCAACCGTCTCTTTTCTGCAGCTAACACATCAGAAAATGCGCTTTTAAGTATGGGTATGTCACTTGTAGCGCCATCTATTAGTTCATGATAAATTTTTCTTTGTTCTTCCCAGGATAAATTAAACGCAGCAGATTCTTTTGCCGCACCCGTCCACGTCTTTTTATGCTCATCTCTTACCTCTTGCATTTTATTATTAAAATGCAAAAACGTTAAATCAGGCATATACCCCTCCCAGTTATTTAATAACAATCTTACACATCGAGTCGTATGTCTTCTGAATATTGAACTAGTTACATCCTAAATCTTGTGACGTCAAAAATATAAATGTTTTATTTGTCATATAGTTATCTAAGCTTCGCCTTATCCAAAGTATAAATTAATTATTTAGACAATATAGCTAGTTATGCCCCGATAATAAACTACTTTTCTTAACGTAATCTTGACAGATTATTTATCTGCACTTTTGCAAGAAATGCTTATTAAATTCACAGCAAGAGCTTGTGATCAATTTACTGATGGCTTAAATTACGACAAATATATCCATTGATCCCGCGCTGGGATCAGGTTATTATGAGTCATGAGGATCATATCCATAAAAAAATTACGAGATTTCTGGGCGCAGCACCCTACAGCAAAAAAGCCATTACAAGCATGGTATGCTGATGCCAAACTAGCGCACTGGGTCAGTCCCAATGATATAAAAATGGTATATCGCAATGCCAGCATTGTAGCTAATAATCGAGTTGTTTTTAACATCAAAGGAAATACTTACCGATTAGTCATAGCCATTCATTATGACTTTAAGATTATTTATATCCGTTTTATTGGCACGCATAACGAATACGATCAAATAGATGTAACTAAAATTTAGCGAGGTATATTATGAAAATTACTCCGATCAAAACAGAAAAAGATTATCATTCAGCTTTAAAAGAAATTGAGCGTTTATTTAGCGCCAAACTTAATACGCCCAATGGAGACAAACTGGATATTCTTACTACACTTACACAGAAATATGAAGAAGAGCATTACCCTATAGATTTCCCAGATACAGTTTCAGCGCTGCTTTATTGGATGGAAAGTAGAGGATTAGAACGCAAAGACTTAATACCCTGCATCGGTACACGGGCTCGCGTCTCAGAAATATTAAATCATAAACGTGATTTATCGCTTAACATGATTAGAAAACTATATGATACATTTCACATTCCAGCAGAACTGTTAATTAAAAAAAGCAAACAAAAAAAGCACCGCCCTGCCTGAACTTCGAAAGTATTTAATTGTTACAATAACGATGCGCAGAATAATAACCTATTGTTTCTTACCTTCGCGAGAAGGCGACGCTGGTAATGATGGAGACGGCGATACAATGCGGGTTGATGATTCCTTTTGTTTTTCACACACTTCTTTCCCTAATTTATCTTTCCCTAAATACACCCAATAACCCTGTATTCTTTTACGATCTTTAGAAAAACTATAACGCTCAAGCCCAATATTTTGTAAGTTTTTCAAATCCTGAAACACAACGGCAAGTGTGGCTGAATCCCAAAGCCCAGCTGTGCCTCGGGCTACTTCGCCTGTGTCATATTCCATGAGCAAATTATAGACTGTGTTGTAACGAACGATATGCACCGTGCCTGAGTAATCTTTGTTTATATAGGGATCAAAGCCGGCACAGCGGTAAGTGCCTTCAAAATCGGGGTCTGCAAAGCAGGTGGATGCAAAAAACAGTAGGGAGATTATAAAAATGTTAGATCGCATAGAGCTCCTTTCCTCACAATCAAATATCTCTAGGGTTAGAGAGAAGAAAAGCCAGTGATTTTCCCTCTCTCTAAATTTACTAATTTACGATTGATAAGGTACTACTATCACTTTTGTTCCTACGTGCGCAAAGTTATTCACCATCCATTCTGCTTCAGGAATTTGCATACGTACGCAGCCATGGCTAACATTACTCTCAATCACAATATCATCAGGTGAGCCATGTAATGCCTGTCCACCACTAAAGTACATACAATAGGGCATTAACCCGCCGCCATAAGGTTGTGGATATTTCTTTGAATAACAATCACCACCACCAATAGAGGAAATATGAAATGTACCTGAGTTTGTTCGACAATCGCTTTCACCGACTGCATCTGGCGGACAAACAGCGCCACCAGCTGTTGCAATGCCAGCGCGAACTAAATTTCCATCTGGGCCATAGGCACCCCATGCATGAACATTGGGGTCAACGAGGACTACATTTTTATTACCCGTATCCATATGCTGCGGAAGACGCTCGGCGTAATTTGTATTAGCGCTGGGTCCTTCATTTGAACTTGTGGTTGCACATGACGTTAATAAGAATATAGCTGAACATGATAATAATAAACTCGATAAGCGAAGTAACGTATGCATAACAATAACTCCTTTATTGCCGCTACTCTTCTATTATACTCTTCGGACTACTTTGTAAGATTAAAACACTGGAAATGCAGCATAGAGTCATTGATTTGACTCGTGTTATAGTTGTATTTTAATGACGAATTATCAATATTTATTGATCTTATTTAAGCCAAATAGATGGGTTTCGCTTGGATACATGCCAGTCAATATCTCGCAACAATTTCCATAAATGCTTCTGCATAACGCTGTAACTTACTCTGCCCTACGCCTGAAATCAGGACGAACTCATTCAGGGTGAGTGGTTTTTTTTCATGTATTTCTTGTAACGTACTATCGTGAAAAATAATATACGGTGGCACGCCTTGCTCGCGCGCTAATTCAAGTCGTCTATTTTTTAAAGCTTGCCAGAATGCATCATCAGGTGCTGGAAGAAGATTATTTCCACGCTTTGCAGTGGATTTAGCTTTTTTCTTTTTGACTTCAGGGTCATTACGAAACGCAATTGTATGTTCGCCACGCAACAGGGGCATACTTTTTTCAGTGAGTTTTAAACTGCCATAGCCGCTCATATCAATCGTTAATAAATTAGCGGCAACTAGTTGACGATAAATGCTTTGCCATTGTGCTTGAGTATATGCATGGCCGATGCCAAATGTAGATACTTTATCATGTTGAAAACGGTTCACTTGCTCAGTGGGCTTACCCAGCAACACATCCACCAAATGTTTAACACCAAAACGTTGGCCTGTGCGATAGGCGCAAGATAACGCCATTTGAGCAGCAATTTTTCCATCCCATGTTGCAATCGGCTCAAGACAATTATCGCAGTTATTACAGGGGGCAGTGTAATGTTCGCTAAAATAATTGAGCATGACTTGGCGGCGACAAAATGTCGTTTCACAATAACCTAATAGTGCGTCTAGTTTGCGGCGTTCTAAACGTTTATGTTGTTCATCGGCTTCAGAAGTATCAAGCATGCGACGCAAGGTGATAACATCCCCTATGCCATAAGCAAGCCACGCATTGGCGAAAAGACCATCGCGCCCTCCTCGACCTGTTTCTTGATAATAACCTTCCATGCTCTTGGGTAAATCGAGATGAGCTACGAATCGTACGTTGGGTTTATCAATTCCCATTCCAAAAGCAACAGTGGCAACGATGATAACGCCTTCTTCTCTGATAAAACGTTTTTGGTTTTTTTGTCGCACTGCATTGCTTAAACCTGCATGATATGGCAATGCGTTCCAGCCTTTTGCACAAAGCCATTCTGCTGTTTCTTCTACCCGTTTACGAGAAAGACAATAGATTATACCTGCATCTTCGGGGTGTTCTGTTTCTAAAAAGCGGTGTAATTGCTCGCGCGTATTTTGTTTTTGCACGATACGGTAACGAATATTGGGGCGATCAAAACTGGAAATAAATTGCCGAGCGTTGCTGAGTCCTAGACGTTCAATAATTTCTCGTCTCGTTGGATCATCTGCGGTGGCAGTTAACGCAATACGCGGGATCGTTGGAAATCGTTCATGTAAAATTGACAATTGCACATACTCAGGACGAAAATCATGTCCCCATTGTGAAACACAATGGGCTTCGTCGATGGCAAATAAAGCGAGCTTGGTTTGTTCAAGTAATTGAAGAAAGCGAGAAGTCATGAGCCGCTCGGGAGCAACATATAATAATGTCAATTTGCCATCTAATAAATCTTGCTCTACTCGCCAGGCTGTTTCACTGTCTAAGCTGGAGTTCAAAAATGCGGCTTTAACGCCTACTTGCAGCAATGCATCGACTTGATCTTGCATTAAAGCGATGAGCGGAGAAACGACGATCGCCGTACCCTCTCTGGCAATTGCTGGAATCTGAAAACAAAGCGATTTACCTCCACCTGTAGGCATCAAAACAAGTGCATCTTTGCCATCGATGAGATGGTCAATCACAGCAGCTTGCTCTCCACGAAACTCATTATAGCCAAATACGGTACTTAATATTTCTTGTGCGGGTATCATTTTAAAAAATCCTTTGGTTTTTATAATAAGTAGCTTTCCACTCCCGAGCTGTCACTCGCCCCGCACTTGTTGCGGGGTTTTCGTCCTCTGAGACAAATAAAAACTCAGGTCTATCACGA
>DHJK01000103.1 GCA_002404295.1 Legionellales bacterium UBA4722 | reverse complement strand
ATTAAAGTGTATAAAAAAATTAAAAAATTGTTTAGAAAGAAATAAAGAATACCATTCATATTATAGCTCAATTAGGAGATGAGACTGCGATTACTATTCTATTAGGATCAGATTTTTGTAAGGACATGGAGGTTGAAAGCTTATCTTTGATGCAGGAGTTTAAAACTAAGCTAGTAAACTTTCATATGAACGCTGCATGTACATGTTTAGATGATCCAGCATATGCAACCGTATCAACCCCTGGACATTCTGTTATGGTAGGGAATCTTGGCTTAGCTTCGCTAGGAATTAAAAAAATTATAAAAATAGTAGAGACTGTCGAGGATAAAACAGGTCTTATTTGCAAAAAACGCATACAAATTCAGAATCAAATAAAAGAATGCACTACTTGTCAAAAAGCTACAGAGACTCTTTTACAAAAACAAGCCGATTATTGTAAAAAGCAGCAAGCTCTTGGGATGAACGTGAAAATGTTAACATCAGACGAACAATCTAGGGCGCTTGCGGTTGCAAAGTTACACGATGCAAAAACAGAAAGAAGTGGGAATCTTTCTAATGATGAAGTTAAGCAGATTTTAGCTGCAGAAAATACAACGAGAAATGCTGCATTGAATGATACTTCTAAATCTGTTCAGCCTGCTCAAGGGGCATCAAATTCAGGTAGTAATTCGTCTATAGCAGAGACATCAGCATTGCCACCAGATTCAATTTTACTTAGCCCTGTGCCGTTAATTTCGCTAGTAGTATCCCCAATAAATAATGCGGCTCCTGCTCCCGCTCTCATTGTTTTGTCAACTCGACCGGTTAGGATAAAGAAACATGGCGAATTGAAAAACTCAAGAGAAAACTCAGATTATGATGGAAATGATAATAAACATAGTGATTCTACTTCAAGCATGACCGCCGCATTTTTAGAACATAATGTGCAAAGAGATAATGAAAATAAAAGCACTTCTCAATGTAATGAGCAACCTTTGCAATCGGTATTTACTGAGCTTGTCAATACCCCTGAGCTCACTGTAAGAAATAAAAAAATTATAGCTTACACGAAAAATAAATTTAATAATGCTAGAAAAGCATTAGGTTATGAAAATTCTAAACAAGAACTGGATCCAGTTGCGTTATTTAAAAAATACAACTTACCAAAAAACGAGCCAGTCATAAATAAAACAGCGTCTTCTGAAGAACGTTTTTATGCACAGCTAAATGCGAAAAATGCAGATGTTGTTGCGTTACAAAATAACATGTACATCCGACGGAATTGGTTTAAGCCATGGACTTGGCTTAAACCATGGGCTTGGCTTGGGTCTTGGGGTTGGTCTGAGAATTGGGCTGAAGATAAAAGAAATATTAAAGCTGGAAGATTAGTGTATTGTCAGGAAATGGTTGAGTTATTTGTTCAAACAATGAAAAATGGGAATGATTTTACTAGTGAAAATAGCATTGATGAGATGTATGGAAAAGTAAATGAATATTTAAAAAAACAAAAGCAATGGCCTGATAATAGATGGAGAGGTGTAGAGTTTAATTTGCAAATTAATAACTTGCAGTTGGAACTCGCAAATAAAAAAGAAGAAGCAAAGACCGAGTATGTTTTTTTAAAAGAACTACAGGCTTCAATTAAAGCGCCTGATTCTAAGGATCCAGAAGAGTTATTGTCCCAGAAAGAAGTGCGATTATTAGCGATATATGAAAAATTAATGCTTAGACCCTATAGTAAATTAAAAAATAAAGTGACTGGTGATCTCGACAATTATATTCAATTATCGCTAAGTAAAGAATTTTTAAGTATAGGTTTATCTATAGATTCTGAATCGAAGTCTCCAGAGAGAAATCAAACAACATGCATGAAAATTTCTGAGAAAATAGAAGCACTAAATATCACAATACAGAGAATAGATGCTGTACGTATCAAGGCTGGGTTAGACTCTATGCAGGATAGTTTCAAAGGCATGGTAAGTGAATATGGGGGAAGGTTAAATGAATTAGTGGGGGCTATATTAGATGACGCAAATTTTGAGCTTGAGGCTATAAGAGTAGCTACTTTTCTGGGAAAAATACAACCTCAAGTTTGCAGTGTAATAGAAAATATCGAAAATAAAGATACTAAAGAAAAAGTTAACGTATTGTTACAGTTAATGAAAGATTATAAACCAGGAACGGGTTCCCTTGATAAACTAAAAGAGGATCTGGGAAAGAAGCTAGCGGAGATTAATACGGCTAATGCTATATTTTATAAGTCAATAGAGAGTACTGTTGCTAGAGAATTTTCCGAGGAGTTCACTATAGCTATTCCTAAGTCAACTTCAGGAGTCAGACTGTCGTCGTTAACATGTGTTGCTAGCAGCAGTCAACCACCTGCTATTGAGTTAGAAAATAAGAGTATTGATGCTCAGAATGTAAAAGCTATTATATGGTTAGCGACATCATATGTTAACGAAAGGCTTATGTTAAGACCGAATCAAGCCGAGTCGAATACATTTCGCGGTATAAAAAACTGTATGATTAAAAGTAAGATTTCTGATTTGAAAACGTTAGAACAGAAGGATGCAGATGTATTTGGCTTTGTAAAAGAAGTGATTATTCCGGTTAGTTGGGGAAGCCCATATTTAAGCAATTATGATGTGAATAAAGTAATAGCGCTAATATGGGTCATTATTCAAGCAGAAAGATACCTGGCAAGTGGAAATAATGCTTCAGTCAATCAAAGTAATTTGCAGTCATTTAATAAGGCGGTATGTGATTCTATTAATGATGTATTATCTGATGCAACTGAGGAGAGATATAATTATCCAGGAAGTTATTGTGTTACCTTGGGAGCTATTTTAAAATTAAATGACTTAGCAAGAGAATCTTTAGCAAGAGAATCTTTAGCAAGAGATCCTAAAGATAGAACTGATGCTATAATAAAATTGATAACGAAAGCGAATACAAAAACAACGTTAATTAGTGTGAAATCTGAGTATTCTACGGACTCTTTAAAAAAAGAAGCATTAAATGCGGTAGCTAGTTCTAGTAAATGTGCACCGTTGACAGCGAATGCGAACAATAATAATCGTGTTCGTCTGAGTCTACATTTTTAATATATAAGAACGATTGAGCCTGGTCATTGCGAGCGAAGCAATGACCAGGGTCTAGGGCTGCGATGATGTCATATTTTAGCTAATTTTGCCTATGGAGTGAATGGTAAAGGGAGGTTGTATTTCGCTTTAACAGCCCTATCTTATGAAATCTCTGGCAACTTCCACTTAGCTTTTATATTGTTATAAACCTGCGCCGGCAACACAGCAATAACCGGCTGTTGTTTTTCATGCAACCAATCTAGTACCACTGCTAGATTAGATTCCTCCATCGCAATACAGCCCGCAGTGCCTGATGCTGAGTTTTTCCAGATATGTAAGAAAATACAAGAGCCCGCACTTTTTACCGGCGGCATGTTGTATAAAACCATCGCGCCCATTTTATATTGTGGCACTGTTCGCATTTTTTCACCCGAGTTCCAATCTACTTGTGAAACTTTGCTGCTGTCTATTAGTTGATTGTAATGAGTTGAATTAATGTCATCGACACAAATGCTAGTGTCTGTGAGTGGAAAATAATTGTTGGTGTTGTTTGTTTCAGCAAACCCAAATGTTTGTCCTATTCTGTAAATACCCACAGGTGTCTTGCCGTCACCTTCATGCTTGATCGGTGCTAAATCATCGTTTTCTTTCTCTATTATAGCTTTATGATCATCGCCCCAAGCCGTGCCATTTTTACCGATAACAACCGCAACGGATTTACCTACAGGTTGCCACGCATGAAGTGTTGAGGAGCGTGTGTAACGTTGAAGTTGACCTATTGCAGAGTCCCACGTGGGTGTTGTGACTATAATGAGTTGCTCGCTAGTCGAAATTAATTTTGCAGGCGTAGTACTTGCAAAGCACGTGGTTGCTGTAAAAAATAATAATGCTAAAATAATTTTTTTCATAATAAACCTCGTGGAACATGATTATCTAAATGGATGTGTCTGTAGTGTAATGTAGAGAGGAGTCGCAATTGCAATCCGAATATTCTAACAGCAATACGTTAAAAATGAAAGTATTTGAGAAATTAGTAAAAGTTAAATTGAAACTTGTTGTGCTTTAAGATAATTTATCGAGAGTCGGCGTCGATCACAGAGTAAGATTTTTAATATTCATCTTATACTTTTGAATCCGAAAATAAGAGTTTCAGATTTTAGACCACAAGTGGTGGGTGATTAAAAATAAACAACTATTGAATTATGAGATAAATATTATTCATTTTTTTTATAAATCTTCAGT
>DHJK01000095.1:5638-6062 GCA_002404295.1 Legionellales bacterium UBA4722 | reverse complement strand
GATGAATGTTTTTTAAATGTCCTGAGCCTCTGACCAACGATGAGGTAACAAGCGCTACTTTTTGATTGATAGAAGAGCGTATATTTAACCAATTTTTGACTTTAAGTTATATATATGAGAAAATTATAGTCGTTTTTTTTAGTACAGTAGGAAATACAGATTTTATGCAAAGAAAAATGGCTCTTCAAAATACTCGATTTCAACAGAGAAAACAAACACTTACAGTCATAAATACAATGACTCTAGATGAGTTCCTCAGATCTGATGAAGTTAGAAAATTGATTGTAGAATTTATCATTTTTAGTCGTGCGTGCACGTCATTAACTATTTATTCGGTAAGCAAAACTAATTTTACCACTTACATAAATTTGCAAAATAAATATTACAGCCAGTTGCTCATTACAAAAATATGTAGTCTTCAGAG
>DHJK01000095.1:1863-5506 GCA_002404295.1 Legionellales bacterium UBA4722 | reverse complement strand
AAAGTAATAATTTACAAAAAAACATTACCAAAGAAAAAATTAAATTTCTATTGAAAAAGTTGAGTCTATCTAAACAAAACAATGACGAGTGGACTTTTAAATACCTTGCTCATTTTTACGAGAGCAATTCACAGCTGCAACTCTTTTTTTATGATAGTCCTTTTTATAAACTCAAGGAAACAGCATATAGTGCCTCACCTATAACGATGAGAAAAGGTATTTCTTTCCCTGGCTATCAAGAATCTTACGAACGGCTTAATTTATTATTCTATATTGGTATACCACGAACAATTATATTATTTCACTACTGGTCTCAATCTATTTTTCAAATATTAGCCATGCTGAGTGGATGTTTTATGTTTTTTAAATTAGTTAATTTATTACCCCCTATTGCTGAGGAACCCACTCTTACCTTCTTAAATGTTGCTATTTCAATTTTTGGTTCATTTAGGGTTATGGGAAAATTATTTCGTTATGTAATACAGAATTCCCCCTACAGTTGGGATGCTGCAGGCGTCGCGATTAAAATCGGCTTGATAGAAGAAATAGATAACATAATGTCTCCTCCTTATAATACACATAAAAGTAATACAAGGCTTTCTCAAAGCGCATCGCCCGATTATTTTTCTTCAGCTACATCTAAAACAGCAGCGTCTAGCACTATACTTTTTATGTCTCCTTTTACTGATGACCAAAAGCTTCTTCCTGATGAACACAAGTCTACACAAAAACGTAAACATCAATCTGCTGCATCTCAATCTTTTCTATCCTTAAAAAACACCACTCGTGTTAAGATAACATGGGAAGATGCTGCTATACCATCGCTAGAAGGTATTGTTGTAGAGGTGGGAAAAGGTAAACATGATATCGATATTATCCCCACCCCAGGCTTTAGCAGAGGATGGTCAACAAATCGTTCTCTTAATGCCAGCTGCAAGCATCACTTTTTTTATCAGCCTGAGAATAAAAATTCTACTCAAGACCCAATTGCTTCAGAATTCAGTAATCTTATTTCTCTTGCACATGTGGTACCTCCTACCGCACATGCTGGATTAGTACCACTACAGCCAAATGATTCAGATTTCTGTGGCGCCAGATACAAAGTTAAAGCATTTTTACAAAGCATAGCAACAATGAGAGTTGGTTTATTTTTCGCTAGTCGTAGCAAACCGCTAGAAGTTATAGGTGATTCAAAATCACCCTTACCTGAAAGCTTAAAAAATGAAAAATTTCATTTACATATTCCTGGCAAACCTAAACGTACGCATTAAACACACTATTATTTTTTTAAGCATTTTTTAATACGGAGCGCAATTTTTTTCGGCTTAATTTATCCAAAATAGTAAATATTTTTTCTTGCCACACCATTGTATTAGACTTTGCTTGATGACCCTTTACTTTAAAAATAATTACCTGAAATTTATTTGTGATTAGATAGAGCTCTTTGTATAATTCGGCGTTTTGCAGGAGTGACCCTCTAGAAGTGATAAAATTATTTTCTTCCAGTTTTTCTTTCCTTCGACCTAGTAGATCGCAGAGGCTCTGGCAGTCAGTATAGATTTCAATTTTTTGATTACGCTGGTCGAATTGCTTTTGAAGTGATTGCAAAGCATGAATAACCGTTTTTATTTCAGACCAAGTTGATTTTTTAGACTTATATATTTCATAACTGACTCTATTTTCCAATTGATTAGATAACTGTTCGGGACTTAATTCTATAAATTGATCTATATCTTTTTGTTCCAAGCATGCAAATATTCCAACAGAAATACCAGTTTGTGGCGACGTGGCTGCATCTGTAAAAACGAAAATTGTATCAATTCTCTTTTTGTTGTAAATAAACCAACTCCAAATATTAAAAAGTAACAGGTAAGATAAAAGCAGGCTAGTAACTTGCTAAGCGAAGTCAAAGAATGTATTACATAAGTGCCTATAGTATAAGACCTTCGTACACGACAAAATTTTTAATTCAAATATAACTCACTGAAAAATAAGTAAAACCATATAATCTCGATCGCCAAAAGGAGGGTTATATGGAGCACATCAGCGAGTTAGGTAGCAGTTTAAACGGATATTTTCAATGGAACAAGGCGAGAGTCACGTTTTTTGCGAAAATGTTGCTTGCGCTGATAGTACAAGAACCGTTAATTTAAATAAAATGGCCTACGCTATTCCAAGTGGTGCCGAGCAAGCGTCACGCTATCGTCGTCTACAGCGTTTCTTCGCTGAATTCATAATTGATGAGGAATGGTGATTGGTGAGGATGACTTTAAGCCTGGTTGATCTATGACCAGGCAGTTTGGAGGGAGAGCATAAAAATGTGGGGGGTCTCCCCAAAGTCTTAGTAAAAACGGAGTAGATGCGTCAGTGCTCTGTCAGTGCTCATGCCGTAAGGCTGATTGCTAACTGCATCATTGCGTACAATAGCACTATTTTAAATACCGTTTATCAAAAAATGATTCGGGAAGGGGTGTCACAAGAAATCATTGATGAGTTTGCCAGAGTTTCGGTATAAGCCGGGATACGTGTTACTACCCCCCATAAGCGTATAATTACTTTAAAATCAAATTTATCTACCAGGGGTAGTAATCGAGAACCGTAGAAATTTCCTTCAATACTTGCACAGGCTTTATGTGAATAGCCCATAAGCTATAGAAGCTGCGTCCAGCCTCTTATGTCAGGGGTTATTATTCATTGTGTTATTAATAAAATTGAGCATCTCCTCTGTTGTTAAATTGGCAAAGCCAGAAACGCTTCCGAAGCCCCATGAATAGACGCCAATTTGCATGTACCGTTTACTATTGTCTTTCTGTATGACTGTCAGTAATAGTGGTCCTCCACTATCTCCATGATCAGGTGCTTGGCCATCAGGTGAAATAGTGCCTAGCATTGTCACAGGATTAAACATTTTCGTCTGTACATCGTCATAGATGTGCTTCATCTCATCATTTAGGTTGTTAGCGGATTTTTCTGACTCCATAATTTCTTTAGCAATTAATTCCTCTATTGTCCGATCATCTTGGATAACTTCATTACCATCATGCAAATATCCATCCAAGTAAATTGTTCCATTGACCGTATTAACAACGCGACCATATTCGTCAAGAGCCATAGGACTGCTCGCCGTGCAATCGTTGCAATCGCTAAGCATCCCGTAGCCGACTGCTGTGGCGGGCAAATGACTTGTTTTAAGAGTCGGGAAATTATTATCAGAAGGTAATGTTACTGGTTGAATATCCGTTGCATTCGCAAGCTGTAGCAACGCAATATCATGTTCCCAGTTACCGCCCTCGTCCAATATATTATTAAAAACAAAAACTTTCTTAACCTGTAAAAGCTGTTCCGCATGTGCTTTAAGGGGAGCGTGATAACCAGTACCCACCGATAATGTTTCGGGTGCTATTAATGCATAAGGGGCATTGTTAGTAAAGTTAAAGGCTGTACGAACACAGTGCGCTGCTGTAAGTACCCAATATTTATCAATGATTGAACCAGTACAGTTAATCACGTTATCCTTATAAATTGATACGACAAATGGAAATTCTGTACTATCCATCACCTTATTTCCATTGCGAATGGCATTAAAAGTAGGAAGAGGAGCAGCAGAGAAAGATGGGCTGATATAAAAACAAAAGATAATATT
>DHJK01000095.1:661-1801 GCA_002404295.1 Legionellales bacterium UBA4722 | reverse complement strand
TCTTAATACAAAAATTTTATTCATCTGAGTACCTTCTTATCCTAATTAATCTTTGTCTATGACATAAAAAATTTATTCATATTCATTTTACGAGATCCTAGTAGTGAATTTTTATTCATAAAATATTTTGAACTTTTAGTTAGGCGCAATTTGTGCGGGGCCAGATTTTTTCTGGATGAAATTTTGATATTTACTCATACAGTTGTTTTTTCCAGCCTCACTCATATTATCCAAAAAAGTATTAAGCATATTCGCGAAGCCAGAGGTGGTGAGACAACAATCGAATAGTCGGACAGGTCGATGGTCTTTGATGGCCTTATCCCTCATTTCGATTAATAATCCATATAAGATATCACTGTCCGATGTGCTTTTTAATTCCTCCATCATTGATCTAATACTTTCAATTGAATTTTTTCTTTCAGTAGCCATTGATGTACGATAAATGTGATCGCGTGATTTTTCATATTTTTTTATAGAGAAATCTAAATCCTGACAAAACACCATGTATTTACCTTGCAGACGTGTTTTTTTACCAGATAGTAATTCTTGTGCAAGACGATTATCTTCCTCGGTAACTAAGGTATTTTTGTCACGCAAAGTATGAACTGCATAACCACGCCAGTAATCTTCTTCGGGGAATTCATTGATAGAGCAAATATAATAAGTAGAAGAAAGCCACCAGAAAGTATAAGGTTTCTGAAAAATAGTCAAAGTGGGCATAGGGTAAGGGTAATAAAAACTAGATAAAATAATGGGCTTAGCGACTATTGTAGTTAACAATGGCAATGTTCTGGGCAGACATTTTTGTTTATCATACGCTAATAAATTAGTTAAATTAATGATCGAGATTTGATGGCCATTTTTTTTTAATTCAAGATCAAGCTGTTGAACTTGATCACCATCAAATAAATTAATTCTGGTTGTGGTAATCGTAATCAGACGCTGTAATAATTTTTCTTTGCAACGATAAAATTCATTATCGTTCCTTAAAAATAAGTCATCAAAATAAGCAGAATTATTATTCTGATAGCGCAAATTATATCTCACATACCATTGAATATCAGAATCTGCTTTAATTTTTTTAAGGAATTCTGTATGGGAGAGCGATTCTTGAAAATAAGTTAATATTTTATTTATAAT
>DHJK01000095.1:0-501 GCA_002404295.1 Legionellales bacterium UBA4722 | reverse complement strand
AAATAAAATACTTTTTCATCAATATCGCAAATATAAAGTGTCTTAATTTGCTCAGGCAAAGACAAGATTAAGGCTAAGAAATAGCTGTTTCCTACGACTAGTGCAGTATTTCCTGATATGTGAGCCTGCGGGTCTTTTTTCGCTTCTTCCAATGCGTGAATGAATTTTGAATCATTTGCCAATGGGAAGTGAAACCCAGGGTTCATTTTTTTATCTTTCGGCGTGCGGAAATCTAGGTGTTTGCAATTTGTCGCGTAGGGCCGAGCCGTATCTTTTGCACATCTAAAGAACATAAAATTTACACCTGACAGTCTTTTATAATCAATGAGTTAGAGGTAACTGAATCTATTATTGAGGAGTATACCATATAATTTGTTCTTATTTTAGCAAATTGATTATAATTAAATCATAAAATATAGGGTATAAGCCTGAATACGTGTTACCCCCCGTAAGCCAAAAAGCAAGCCTTGTTACCCTAATTCAGTAATAAATCCTTAGAAA
>DHJK01000030.1:10694-13246 GCA_002404295.1 Legionellales bacterium UBA4722 | reverse complement strand
CTATTGCTTCATAACTTATTGATTTATAAAAACAACAAAAGGAAATACGGTATAGCTAAACGAAAAAATATATTTAAAACGGATAGGTTAGGATTTTTAAATGTCTACGAAGGATAATTTGAAAAAAATGTATTTTGATTCCCCCTTCCCTCCCCCTGCAGGGGGAAGGAGCTCGTAGAAGCAGGCGCTTTTAGGGCTAGGAGATTATAAGAATTATTGAGCTTCGGATGATATAACGCTGATTTTAACATGCGCCATTACATCGCCATGCACTTCTATTTCGATGTCGTAATCACCCACGTGACGCAATACGCCTGTAGGTAGAATCACTTCGCTCTTGCAAATTTCAACGCCAGCTGCGGTGACTGCATCAGCAATGTCTTTAGTTCCTATGGAACCGAATAATTTGCCTTCTTCGCCAGCTTTCGCCATGATTTTGATCACAGGTAACGCTGCTAATGTTTGCTGTCTAGCTTCTGCAGCTTGAATTGCTTCTGCAGCTGCTTTTTCAAGCTCTGCACGGCGCAATTCAAATTTCTTTAAATTATCAGCAGTAGCATAAGTCGCTTTGCCTTGAGGAACTAAATAATTACGTCCATAGCCTGGAGCCACTTTTACTTTCTCGCCTAACGATCCTAAATTACGGATTTTTTCTAATAAGATTACTTCCACTTTTATTCACCTCTTCAAAAACAACTTAAACTCGTGTTAACCGCCGACGTAAATCCAGCAACACATCCAATAACGCAAAAAGAGCGACAACCATAATACTTTTTGGGAAAAGCACTATGAGCGCAATATAAATTAGCGCCAACCACAACCAAGCATATTTTGCTGGCAACAATAAACAATGCACCAAGCTTAAACCCGCTATAGAAAACAAGCCGTAAAAAACGGG
Organism: Legionellales bacterium UBA4722; assembly: GCA_002404295.1. Taxonomy (GTDB): domain Bacteria; phylum Pseudomonadota; class Gammaproteobacteria; order DSM-16500; family DSM-16500; genus UBA4722. Next base: position 12,348 of record DHJK01000030.1, on the reverse strand, counting down.
TCTTATATCTAATGCAACTGCACTGCCTGTGAAAGACAACAACAATATGACAATAAACAAAGCACCTGCTACATAACCAAAACGGATGTTATTCAACTCGTTGCGCAATGTACCGGGGGTTGCAAACATAATAACTTCCCACCAGCGTGCTAGCAACAATTGCAACAATCCATTCAATAGGATTAACAAGATGGTTAATCCTGTTGCAAAAGGCTTAACAACATCTACCGCCTGCAACTGCATTTTGATATCCGTATTAGGCACACCCTCCATTCCTGCTGTTGCTTTAGCAAAATAAGCAGTTAGCTGGGTGCTCCACCAACTCTGAATATCAGGGTTGAAAATATGCACGGCCCCAATAATCAGAACGCTGACGAGAATCGAGAGTTCGAAAATCAAACTCCAATTATCATATCGCTTTAATAAAATAGCGTACAACCACACTAATATATTGCCCACTACAACAGCCACAACAGCAATCAGTGCCATCTCTGCCTGATCAGCGGGCGTAGATGCTATATAGTAACTTAATAAAAAAGGCGCCGTTGCTGCAAAAAGTATAATGGCACCCTCAAGCGCACCTTTACGTAATGTCACTAATCCTGCGATTAAAATGCTGATACTCCCTAATAAAGGAATATAAGCACATACAAAAGCCACCCCAAACGCACGTGAGCGGCTCTGCAAGATAAAATCTGTGACCCGACGTAGTAGACTCATTGCGCCTTATGCGTGTTTATCAGTGTACGGTAACAATGCCAAAAAGCGTGCGCGCTTGATTGCGGTAGATAACAAGCGTTGGAAACGCGCTTTAGTACCTGTAATGCGGCTTGGCACGATCTTTCCATTTTCTGTAATAAATTTTTTCAACAAATAAGGGTCTTTGTGATCGACTTCATTTAACTTGTTGCTGGTAAAATAACAAAACTTTTTGCGACGAAACATAATATCACTCCTACTATTGATCGGTTACTTTGCGCTATCGACATCCACTTCTTCATCAATCTCAACCTGGTCATCAACGATAACAGGTCTTTTGCTCTTAGAGCGATAACCACCTGATTCTGAATCAGACATGCCCACTTCACTGCGACCATCTTTTTCTTTCATCAAAGGAGATGGATCGGTAACAGCACGTTTGGTGGTGATGATAAGATTACGAATAACCGCATCGTTATAACGGAATGCGTTGCTTAACTCAGTCAGTGTATCTTTATCACACTCAATATTCATCAATACATAGTGTGCTTTAAGAATTTTATCAATAGGATACGCTAATTGACGACGACCCCAGTCTTCTAAACGGTGAATCTTGCCTTTCTTTTGAGTTACAATGTTGCTGTAACGTTCAATCATCCCAGGCACTTGCTCGCTTTGATCAGGATGGACCAAAAATACCACTTCATAATGTTTCATAACGCTAATGACCCCTTATGGATTAAAGCCTTACCCACGAATTGCCGGGTGAAGACAAGGAAAAAACCATGTTTTATCAATATGGTCTTCGTAAAAGAAGGGGGATTTTACGCAAGATTGGAGAGGGTTACAAGGGATTTCAAACGATCTAACTCAATAATCCGCTCTAATCGTGCCTGTGGCGTGCCCTCAGTTCTCGTCATTGCGAGCGCGAGCGAAGCAACCTAGTCTTTCAACG
>DHJK01000030.1:0-10640 GCA_002404295.1 Legionellales bacterium UBA4722 | reverse complement strand
AGTCTTTCAACGCTGCTTTTGTGAGCTAAATGCTGCTAATCAGCCCCGGAAAGACTAGGTTGCTTCGCTCGCGCTCGCAATGACGAGCTGAGGGCACGATTAAAGCAATGAAATTTGCTGAGTCGTTAACCACCACCCCATTATAAATAAGTGATACTTTTCTCAATATTAACCTTGACAACAGAGAGTGAAAACTTCGAGAATAGGCGTCCATTTTACCATCTAGAACAAATGGCTATGTAGCTCAGCTGGTTAGAGCGCGGCACTCATAATGCTGAGGTCGGTGGTTCGAGTCCACCCATAGCCACCAACAGACTCGGGTGGTTGGATGAAATGATGTAAGTATTAAAAATATGAATGTAGCAAATTTGTCACACTTATACTCTCAACGATCTCGTTTCCTGCTTTTTAACAACAAGCCCCAACTCAGCATTTTGTAGTTTTAACACACTCACTCTTTCAGCAGCTGTTCGCAAATGATCACTGCTTAAATGAGCGTATCTTAAAACCATTTCAAAACTTGCCCATCCTCCCAACACCTGCAACTCCTGCAAGCTTGTGCCGCTTTGTACATGCCAAGAAGCCCAAGTATGCCGTAGATCATGCCATCGAAAATTTTTTATCCCAGCTCTTTTTAAAGCTGCTCGCCAAGCTTTAGTGCTGCATTGAATAATGCGATTACCTTGATAGGTAAATACATATTCATCATGCTTGCCTAGCTGATTTCTCAACACATCTATTGCATCTTCATTCAAAGGCACAGGTATCGCTTTTCTCATTTTAGCTTGATCAGAATGAATCAGAGTATGCCGCCTAACCAAATCCACGTCTTGCCATTTTAAACCTGTGACATTGGATTGACGTAACCCTGTAGCCAAAGAAAAAGTTGTCATCGCAGATAAGTGAGGAGGAAGAACTGCAAGCAATTGCATAGCCTCCTCTCTCGTTATCCATCGAATACGTTTGCTTTCAACCTTGCGCATCCTGACAAGAGGAATTTTATCTATCCACTCCCACTCGTTTGCCGCTTTACGCAAAATCGCTTTAAGCAGCGCCATCATGCGATTAACGGTTGCAGGCTTCACTCCTTCCGCTTCTTTCTCTTTGGCAATTGCATCCACAATATCTTTAGTAATATCTACCAAATAGAAATCACCTAAATATTTATCAAGCCATTTAACATGCAATCTATCATCATAAAGACTGCGTTTATGTTGCATTTCAGCAAACCACCTTACCACGGCATCTTTCCAAGCTTTTTTAGGCTGCTCCTCTAACTTGTTCACTTTCCATAATTCAGCTTTGAATTTATCGTGATATTGTTGCGCGGCTATTTTATCTTCGGTGCCAGTAGTTTGCTGTATTCTCTTTCCACGGTGGCTGATATTAATCCACCAAAATTTTCCTCTTTTGTAGAGTGCCATAATTTTCTCCTATGACTGACACCCCACGATGCTTTAGCATTGTTAGAATAAAGCGATCTGAGATATTCAACAAGATCATTCTTTAAGAAACACCAGCGCTTGCCTATCTTGGCACCTGGGATTTCGCCTTTAATGACTTTTTTACGGAGGCCGTCGGGGGTCATGTTTAAAAATGTAGCGGCTTCTATTAGGGTAAGCATGCGCATGGCTATCTGCCGCGATAAGTAATGATTGTTTGTTGGGGATTTTTTATAGGGGAACGGTAGCGGTTTACTATTTCATCGCGTAGGATTTGCATATCTTTGGTAGCTTCGATACCTAAGCAGATGTCGCCTACCCTGCTTAGGATAATAATTTGGATTTTATTGGTGATTAGCATGAAGGCTTCCTGTTCCTTTTGGGTTGGCTTTGGCTTTAAGGCATTTAGTAAAGGCCTGGAATGGAATGATACTATACGTATACATTAAGTCAATACAATATGTATCAATCTTGGGGAGTTACTATGCTTTTACAAAGAAGCCTAACGCAGCAGAGACAATAGGGACTATTTTGCGCATCTTAAAAACTGCGCGGCCCCAACTGCGGCACAGAATTGACTGCTTTAACAAAACAGAAATAATAAATGCATTTACCTATAAGCATAAACGACTTACTCAATAATTCAATCATCGAATCAGATCGCGTCGAATTTAAATCTGATTGGAACCCCGAATCAATTTTACGAACAATTTGCGCCTTTGCTAATGATTTTCATAATTTTGGCGGCGGTTATATTATCATTGGTATCGAAGAAAATAACGGTAAGCCTGTTTTTCCACCAAAAGGAATTAACATTGATGAAGCTGATAAGCTTCAAAAAAGTATTCTTAATGCATGTTCATATTTAAAACCAATCTACACACCCATTGCTTCTATCGAAAAATTTCAAGAAAAGGACATATTGATCATCTGGGTTCCTGGCGGCCCTACCCGCCCCTATTGTGCGCCGGCCACTCTAGGTAAAGATAAAGAATATAAATACTATATTCGAAAATTATCTAGTACAGTTATTGCAAAACATGATGAATTAAAAGAATTAATCAGCTTAACAGCCATCATACCGTTTGATGATCGCTCCAATCATCATGCAATGCTAGAGGATATAAAGCTCCCCTTAATTCAATCATTTTTAAAGGAAGTTGGCAGCGAATTACTCGAAGAATCACGGCACATCACTTTATCAAATTTAGGTCGCCAAATGGCAATTGTAGATGGGGGCAATGAATACTTAAAACCCCGCAATATAGGATTACTATTTTTTAACGATGAGCCAGATAAATTTTTTCCTTATATCCAAATTGATGTGGTGCATTTTCCTGATGATGAAGGTGGCGATATTATTCAAGAAGCCATTTTTAAAGGCCCAATAGATCATCAATTACGTACTGCATTGCGACACATCAAAAACAACTTTATTACTGAACGTGTATTAAAAATTCCTGGCCAAGCAGAAGCAATGCGTTTTTTTAATTATCCTTACGAGGCGATTGAAGAAGCATTAGTCAACGCTGTCTACCACCGAAGCTATGAAATCAGAGAACCTATTGAAGTCCGAATTAATCGCACAAGCATTAGTATCGTCAGCCATCCCGGCCCCGATCCATCTATTTCTACCGAAGATATCAAAAATGGACGAATGGTTAGCCGTCGCTATCGCAATCGCCGTATAGGTGAATTTCTTAAAGAATTGGAGTTCACAGAAGGCAGAGGAACTGGGGTACCCAAAATGCGCAGAGCCTTGCAGTTTAATGGCTCAGCCAGCCCTGTTTTCTCTACAGATAATGAACGGTTATCTTTTTGGGTTGAATTCACAATCCACCCAGAATTTCTAAAGGAACAGATACCCGCTAAAACCCATGTTGGGGTACATGATGGGGTATATGATGGGGTATATGATCAACCGCTCTCTCAAACAGAATCTAACATATTGAATTTTATAGATATTAAATCAGTTACATCAAGGCAAATAGGGATCCATTTCGGTTACAAGGTTGTTACTCGAAATATCAAGGATGCCCTGCGCAGATTATTAGAAAGAAACCTAATTGCGTACACCATTCCAGATAAACCAAGAAGCAAGCTACAGCAATATAAAATAACGCCTCAAGGCAAAAGTATATTACAGAAATCATAAATGAAGACTTCGATTAATCATTATTCAATTGTCGTCACGACACAAAAGTGACGGTTATGATTGGTAACCAATTCATTTTTATGAAAGTTTTTTAAAAACCGCGCCGCGTCACTACAGACATCTTCGATGTCTACTAGTGACGCGGCGCGAAGCTGTCATCCTGAATGTAGCGAAGGATCATTCGAATTTTAGCTGATCCTTCACTTCGTTCAGGATGACAAATTGTACTTTGATAGTGTAATGGATATAGATAAAAAAACTTATTTGATTAAGGCAGGGAGAGAAATCATGGCGTACATAACCGCGCCGCCAATGATTGCCAAGGTTGCGTTACAGGTATAATCAAGAAATCGAGTGCGGATTTCTGTATGTGTCACATTTTTTAGCTTGGCTTCAACAGCAACAAGGCGATGATCAATAAATGAAAGATGCGTATCTATAGACAAAAGACGATCCTCTATAGATGAAAAACGAACATTCATTTCGTTTCTCATTCCCTGTATTTCATTGTGAAGCAAATCACTTAATTGTGTGATTGCGCGATCTATTGCTTTGCTGACTACCATAGCTACCTTCATATCAATCAATTCAGTTTGTAATTGAAATAAATCTTTTGCCTGTGAATTTTTCAAAGTATACCTTTCTTTTAAATTAAAATCATGTGTTGCAAATAAAAAGGTCATCTTCTTTTTTAATTAAAGATTTATACAAAGCATCGTCGGGCTTGCCCGACAAATAATCTTTTTTCTCCTTATCTTTCTCCTTCTCTTTCTCCTTGCTTCGAAGGGTATTTGAAGGGGCTTCTAAAAAATGAGATCATTCTGAACGCTTTTCAAGTAAAAAAGCATTCGCATATTTATCATAAAATGCCTTTAGAAATGACACTTCAGGCAAATTTAGATATATTTTCTGAATTGCTTTAACACGATTATCAGCGGGCTTGAGTTGTTTACATATTTGGCTAAACCCCATATCATGCACCCAGACAAATTCTGAATGATCATCATAACTACAATATTGCGTTTCAATTAACCCTCGAAGCCCCTTCAAAGCTTCTTCCAAGGTGATCCCAATTTCATGCGCCATAAAATTAACCGGCAGGTAATAAACACCAATCATATTCGCGTGAGGACTGGTTAAGAGATAAATAGCAATGAGCAACGCTTGCCCTCCCAGTTTTTTACGCTCATTCACATTAAGCCAAAATTGCGGTGGAACTTTTGCAAATATACGCATGATCATGCTTCCTGTATTAATAGAAATGGATATGACGAAAAATAAACCAACAGCGGAATGATACAATGTGTATGCATAATGTCAATATTTGTTGATACGTGTTGTATTATCTAAATTGTCTGATACAATTGGTAGCATTTGAAGAGCAGCAGATACTCCAAAGGGATGAAAACCATGCATAACTGGTCAACACGATTAAAAGAACGTATGAAGGCATTAAAAATGACTCAAGAAATACTTGCGAGCAAAATGGGTATCACTCGTGGTGCTATTACACATTACCTAAGCGAACGTAGAACACCCTCGTTACTACAATTCAAAAAACTTTCTGCTGTTCTTAAAACAAACCCCGCTTGGTTGCAATACGGTTTATCAACCACGCAAGAACCTAAGTCAAAAAATAAAAAATCTGAACCGATACGATATCCGCTGCCCATTCTACCGTGGAACACAATCACAGATTTTATCGATACTCGTAAAAGAAATACTGAAATTGCAGAATGGGTGCCGCATTTTTTTACTGACCAACCACACTGGTATGCGCTACGCGTAATAGGTGACGCCATGAAAGCACCCTCCGGTAATAGCAAAAGCTTTCATGAAGGTGATTTAATTATCGTTGATCCTGACAAAACCGCAGCAAATGGCAGCTATGTCGTCGCTATGCTGCCTCGCGCAAAAGAGGCAACCTTTAAGCAATATGTGTTTGATGCAGGAATAGGATATTTAAAGCCTCTTAATCCACAATATCCGATGGTGCAAATTAATGATACAACTCATGTGTGTGGGGTTATTGTAGAGTGCTTATGTGGTTTAAACTTCCTATAAACGTTGGATTGAAGGCGCTAATGCTTCAGAGCAGACTGGGAGCATATTCCATCTTTAATCTGCAGCATTACCGATTTGATAGACTGTTCCTGTGGAGTTTTAACTTCTATAGCTTTGGCTTCACGCTCTTTGTCATTCTGCGGTAACTCTTTGGGTTTAGCAAAAAACTTGAATCCAGTACCCACCATTATTCCCACTGCACCTCCACTCGCTACTATTTTTCCCACTTTAATTAAACCTACTCCGGGTGCCGCCGTGGTGCCGCCAGTACATAACCCAGCCGCAACGAGAGCCAACCCTATAACCATCATCAGGCCACCAATAATGAAACACGCTTTGGTTTTATCTGCTTGTAGCGATTTTTGTTCTGCTGCACTCAAGAAATCAAGGTGTGAGTTTGCTTTTATTTCTTGTCTTGATGAAGGCGGGGGAGAATCCTCCTTAATCTCTGTTGCAATTTTCTGGTACGCATCGATAGTAATGTCGCCACGAAGCAATTGCGAAGTCGCATCAAGCGCTTTTGTCTTTAGCGGTCGGTCGTTACAGTTCATTGAAATCAAGGCTTGTACGGATTCAGTAACCGTCTTATCTAAGCCTTGACTTGACTGCAACAACCCTTCACAAGTCTGTATTGCAGCGTCAAGCCGCCATGAAGGTACAAAAACAGAAGGTACAAAAACAGGCGGTTCGGGTTTCATCTCAAATCCCGCACTTTTCAATTTGGTTCTAAGAATATTACAACGTGGTACAAGCACTTCCCTTTCTAGTTCGTCTATGTGAGTCTCTCTCACATGGATACCCATCTCTTTGATGTATTCCGTTGGTAATTTACACTGTCTTCTTAACCTAACGTAGGCGAGCAAAGAAGTTATGCGCGTAGAGCGAATAGACAATTGCCAATAGGCATTTTCTTTTTGAGGGTTATACTGGAGTTGTAAAGCTCGGAGAATAAACGCTTGAATTATTTCTATATCAATACTTTGGCGGTGAAGTTCTACGATGAATGCAATAGAATCATCGTTAGTAGGTATACGTTTAAGAATAGCTTCACTTGATGCGCTCTTAACCTCCTCAAGATTTGTAAATTGCCCCTTAAAAGTAGTTACTAACCCACTGATTTTTGCCTCAGCTTCTGAGCCACTGATTTCTGTCTCTGTTTCTGAGTCACTGACTTCTGACTTCGGCATGTTCATTCTCCTCAAGTAATGGCCTGTAATTGCACACTAAATATTTTTAATGTCAACTAAGCATCATTAACATCAATGTTTGGCCAATGTGACCTTGCGAGTCAATGATGATGCCTTAGAGTAAGCGTTTTGCAAACCTGATCTTGCCCAACTTTGTAGACACAACATACTGTAGCAAAATTGTCACAAACTAAGATCGATTATCCGCTAATCACAAGCTAGTTAGAGCGGTTTTAATACAGCTAAAACACCGTAAGGTGATGATTATTAATAAATAGTAAATTTGACAAGCCAGTCTCATAATGCTGAGGTCGGTGGTTCGAGTCCACCCATAGCCACCACAAGAATCGGGTGGTTGGATGAAATTTTCTACCATTTTGCGAATAGAGCCGTACCTCGGCCTTACCTCATCCGGAAGGTTGAAAACTCACCGGCGATCGCGATACAATATTATTTGCAGGTGGATGATTTCTACACTTAGCAAATAATCCCTCTAACAATAACAATCCAGCACCAGTTGTGACAGACACAACCCCTGTAATTGTCACAGCGACACTTGCTACACCCAAAGAACCACCCATAATTGCTGCAACACCTCCAATAATTAATATTCCCGCAATAACATTTTTTAGTGGCAGAGTACTCAGCATGCTTAGCCAGTTAACGGCTGAAACCGAGTTTGATTGAGTAAAATGGTTTTCTTCGTCTGCAGAAAAAATTTCTGCTACTTCTTGCAAATTGCCCTGCTCTTTATATAACCCTAATTTATTTTTATTTTGCAGTAATTCAAAAGCTTCTCTTTGCATCAACAGAGGAGGAGTCGATAATAAATTCAACCCTTCTTCTACAGTGTTTTTTAATAAATTTAAACCCACTCTAGCAAGTGATTTTATTACGTCTAATTCATTTGGCTGTAATAACACCTTTTCTATCATTCTAGATTGAAACAGGCTGATAAGCTGTATTTTCTGAGGGTCAATTGAACCGTGGGGTGATTCAATATAGCTTCTCAAGGATCCTATGGCGGCAAAAATCAGATTGCTTGCGCTTTTATCTATTGCTTGCTCTACAAGAAATTCTTCCCATAGATCTTCATCAGCCATCATTATTTCTTGTACGCAAAATCCGCTACGAGGTGATTCTACAGCATTGTTAAGGTACATCTGAAACATGCGATCTGTTGCTAAATTAGTTTTGTTGGATGTAAATCCTTCAGCCGTAATTTTATTGAATTTTTTAAATTCTTCGATGAGCATTATGAAAGAAGAAGTGAGCACAGGACCGCAGCTTGTTAAATCTTCCTCTACTTGCTGAGCAACCTTAACTTCAATAAAGCTAAATCCTTCTTTAGCTAGGATCGCTTGTTGTAACGCTATAGTTTCAGGATAGCTGGTAAACAGCCACCCTTTGGGATCTAAGTAAATAGCGACTTTATTTTTTATATCTATTGCTATGCTAGGATGATGAAATCCGTAGAGAAACGGAACAAGGATTAATGTATTTTGTTCTTTATCTTCTAACTGCACATGTGCGTCAATAGCAGTTAATATTTGCGTATTAATTGCGCTTGTATTACTTGAACCCTCACGAGTACCCCCATTTTTTTCCCAAGGCTCTATCAAAATAATAATTTTTTGATGTGCTGTGGGTTGCGGATGAGCTGCAAGATATTTATCTAAAATGTGCGCAATTAAATACTCGTCCGGATACTGACGAACTAGAGGCTTTTTTTCCTTTTCTTTAGTTTCTTTATTCTGCCAACACACCAAACCATATTTCCCTTCATAGCAAGTATTTTTCTCTCTATGATAAAGAAACGAATAGTATTTTATTAAAGGTAGTTCTGTTGTGGATTGTTGTTTAAAAATTGCAGATCCACTTGTAAGATTATTAGTTGCTGAGGATCCTGCCATGCTGCTTGATTCTTGAGTGGAAGCTGTTGTAGATGATTCAATTTCTTGAGGTTTAGGAGTTCTATATGCATGTTCGAGCCACAGGTCAACAGAGTTTCTATGCATATATTTATAACCCTCTTGAAAATCGGTACTAGCCTGGAGAATGGGCAAGTCTTTTATTTTGTGGTTCTCTGATGCAGCTTGCTTGAGAACAGCCATGGGAAAATAGCCCTATGCCAATAATAGAAGCGCCTCCAAGAGCAAATTTTAAACCAAGAGAAGCTGCTGCTATATGAGGAAAAAATATTAATAAAGCAACGCTACCGCCAAATAGTGCACCACCTGATACTATCTTTAACCAAAGATGGTAGGAGGAGCTGGGGCTTTGCTTTTCCTCTTCTTCAGCCGCACCTTCCTTAAGTGCTCCTTCGTTAACATGATGCTTAAGATAACGATAAGTAGGTGTGTTTGCAGGAAGCCCAAATACATTCCCAGCTAATTGGATGGCGCGTTGCTCAGCTGCATGTAACGTATTTTTCAGATATGCTTCTGATTTATTTTCACTTTCCGTTACCATTGATTGAATTAAAACAGCCTTTGGAGTTTGTATCTCATATTTACCTAAGCGATTTAACGGAACATAATCAACCTGTGCCACTTGCGTTGTAGTAATTGCATACGAGCTGGCACAAGAATCATCTTGGCCATCATTTGCCCCCCTTAAACGAAGAACATGGTGTATGGTTGATTCTTTTTGAATATTGTAATTTTCTAAAGTGCGGCCTTCTTCAAGCTGCTTTCCGGCAAACATAAAACGGGCTTGATCGGGATCGACTCCTGTTCTTTGACAATACATTCTTTTTATTGTTCTAATTGAATCGTTACTAGTTACATCGTATGTGTAAGTCTCTCTTTGCAGCGGTTTAATAAAAATTTGATGAGTGTTCTCAGGCTCAAAAGAGATGGGTACAGTAATAACCAGAATATGTTGATTTTTAATTTGGTATGCTTTTTTTTGAGTTTCTTTATCTTCGCTACTTAACATGGCTTGCATTCTGGTTTCGCTAACTTCTGTTGCCGTGTATTTAGTTTCTGAAGCTAAAATATGACTTTGATTGAGCCAAATAACTTTTAAATCTCCCCCTTCACATACTTCATATACATTCGTTTCATCAGGAACTAATCTTAAGGTTAGCTTTATTAAAAGAACACGAGGCACATCTATAAGTTCTTTATCAGTCAAGACGACTTGATAATTTCCGTTGGAATTTGCTTCTTTAACTTCACTAGGAACAAGTACCACTGCCGCGTGCGTTTCTGCTACTAGTTGTTTAGACTTATCAGAATAAGAGTAATCTGAACCTAGTTTATCTACAATGTATTGCTGAACAGTTTGCTTTTGATTATCCGCTAATTTGATAAAAATCTCAGAGAGATTTAAAGAATGGGTTTCACCGCTAGTGACAAAAGGTAAGCGAGGAAGAGATTGATCAACTTTAACTGACGTGCCGTCTGAAAGCTGTTGAAACGCTAGGAAAGGTAATGATTTTTGTTCCGCTTGTGTTCTTTGCAATAAACGTTCTCTAGTGTTTGCCTGCTCAGCTTCAGGTCTTATCTTCTGATATATGACTGACCCTTCATTAATCATCCCATAAATAGATACCATTTCATTCAAAGAGATCCCCCCCGGGCGCTCATCTGTGGATATCACATGCTGAAGCCCAAATAAATCTTCTCCTGTATGCTGCTTAAATTTTTCATTTAACTCACTCAATGAGGATTCCGCCCCTATCTCTACCGTTATCGTTACCCCTGCAGTTGTTTTAATATGGATTTTCATTATTTATACTATCCTCATCTTGTATTTTCGAATGATAATTAGTCGCTGGCGCTAAAT
>DHJK01000206.1 GCA_002404295.1 Legionellales bacterium UBA4722 | reverse complement strand
ATATTAACCTTGTCATGGACATTTTGTATGATAGGGTAATAATGATGCTCAAGAAGAAATAAAATAAATAACCCAAATTGGTCCAGATTTAATTTTGATAAAATCACTCCCATGTAAAATTCAAACAACTCAACTGATTCTAAAGCCAATCTAAAAACATCGTGATGATCCAGCAATAGCATCCAATCTAGTACATCCATTTTATTTTTAACGATTAAAAAATTTTTACGAAAAGTCTCTCGCTTATCATTAGGCCTAAAAAACAGATCATAGGTAGGAATAGAATATAATAGCTTTTTAATTGCATCTTGATTAACATAGTTTAAAATTAATTGTAAATCAGTATCAGACCATGCAACACAGGCATTTGGCAAAGCTAACTCAACACCCGCAGGTGTCATTTTTTGTATCAGCGCCGAGACTGAAATACCACATTCGCCCACAAGAAAACCAAAAAGATTTTTTTTCTTCGTTTCAGACACAATATTCAGTATCGCATCAAAAAACTCTTTGTGGCAATTCGAATAGTCTAAGTGAGATTTGAATTCATACTTAATCAATTTAATAAGATCAGGATCATTAAGCTCGTCAAAAGCAATCTGAATTCTTCCGGAATAATAAAGGAGTGATATGAATAGTTGTTGCAGCGAACCAAAAAGATATGCTTTTAGTTTTAAAAACATCTGAGAATATAAATGATCATCCATTAATAAATGCATTAAAGTTTGTTTATTTGCTAATATCACATTACCTAAAATGAAATCCACATTATGACTAACAGTCTCAAGCCAACCATTAAAACCATCCATACTGGGCTCTTGCAAAAGACAGTTATACTCCATTAAACTATCTGCAAAATCTTCTTGGCCAAGCCTTTTTAATCGCAAAGTGATTTTATCAAGCAAGCCGCCCTGCCAAGTAATGCCTGCCCAAATAATAGTTTCTGCAAAAATCGCATGAGATAGATTATCAATCAAAATCCCCAATGTTATTTCATTGGCACGGCAATCATGTGCCGCAAAACCCAACATATTTTTGCCTGTTTTTGGATTTTTTGTTTGCATTAAATCATCAAAAGCGGCTTGTACTTCTTCCTTTGATTTTCCTAATTCTGTGATTTCCTCACTCGAGGCCATTTCCGCTAGCGGTTGAATACATTTTTCTTCTTTTAATACACAACGAAAAAACTCGGATTTTTCTTTGATGGTTTTTAATTGTGCATGAATAAAAATATAATCAAAATTCGGTTTCAATATGAATAAATGAATTGTCTCGATACTTTTTTTAATTAAAGCATAGTTCGAAAAATCTATTTTTTTACTGCTACTATTTTTAAAATCATCAACAGTACATACCGCAAATTTTCCTGTATCTGCTGTAAATTTTTTCCCATAATGATCATGAATCAATTTAGCAAAAATCGCAAAATAACTTGCAGACTCTCCACATGCGAAAGTAGCTTCTCCAAGAATCGTACTAAATGTCTTAACACAAAGCTCATCCGACATGGCATAACTCATTGCCATGCGTGTTCTAATATTAATACATGCACTATTTTCATCGGCAGGAATTAAGTGGGTACAAAAAGTTTTAACGGCGATTCGATCTGCATCATCAACAGCTAAATCTGCTTTTTCTACATTTTCAAATCCTTGAACAAATAGTATAAGCAACCCATTTAAAACAGAAACAGCTCTTGTATCACCTGCAAAATCAGCTTTGATTAATTCAATATGTAATTGATTGGTAATTGTAGTGATTTCTCTACCACGTACTTCTACCTTAAAATCAAGCGTCTTATGGCAATGCTCCCAAGGCACCCATTTATCTGGTTTATTAGCTTGAAAACAAACAACCATTGCATCTGAAACTTGAATTAATAAACTTAATGTGACTGCTAGATTTTCATGCTCCAAAGGAGATAATGAATAAGGATTATATTTTTTTTCTTCAAATGATGGATATTCCAGGGTGTGAACTTCGGTGTATTTTTTAGATAACTCTGTTGCGGGTTGAACTTTATTCCAAATAGCAACTAAGCTTCCTCTGACTTTTGCTAAACGTTCTAAATGTATAGAAACTTCTTCTTTGGATTCTAATGACGATGCAACAGCACCACTAACATCCATCGGAGGCATTGGTTCAGCCGTTTTATATTCTAATGCCTCATCACGACTAGTTGTCATAGTATTACCCTAACTAACGTAGTTGAATCTAGCTTGAGTGTTGGCATAGCTTAGCTCGTCTTAGTAATGTATATGGATTTAAGCTTTTCAATAAAAAATAAAATTTGCGCGAATCTAACAGATTAGAATGGGTTCCGCAACGGGTTATAACTATTTGTAACGCCAATTTAGAAAAGAATTAGCACGCTTAAGATGAGCATTGCAATACTGCGCTTCGCATTCATGTTAAGACTCTTTCATATTTTCATCGCGCAATGGCGGCTCACGAAGAGCATATCAAAAACGTTATCGTAGCTCGAAGAGATCGCTGACTGCTATAGAGCGTCATCAAATAGAAAAAAGGGCTGTCAAATATAGGGTGATGTTAAAGTTGCAATTAATGATTGCTTTACTTCAGAAACTGCGACAAATCACAGCTCAGAGCAGTACAACCCCTAAGCATCACTGGCTGCCCATTATAGGTAATTTTCACCCAATAATGATTAGTACTCGTTTTAAATAACGAAAAATTCAAATTTGCCCCATAAGGTGGTTTTATAGTTAGAGGTGATTGCATGACTGTCATGAGACTCATAATGGTTGAATCATGCCCTGAAAATAAAACATACTTTAATGATGTTGTTTGCTTGCTGGCGCTTTTTAAATAACTTGCAATCGTTTTTAATATATTAGAACCCAGAATATCTGCTATTTCCTTTGTTTTATATTCAGCGAGAGACGCATACGCACCGATTGCGATAATTTGCTTTACATCTTCTGCACTCAACCCGACGGGCATAGGAACATGATGTATTTGATAAACATGCAATATATCCGCTAAGTGGCGCACTTGATGCAAGTTAGTAATATTCATACCCGTTGCTTGGCTCCATTTAGCAAACTTAGGTTGTGACGCTGCTGTTTTTGCAATCCAATCAGGCTGTGTATAAACATATTTTTTTAATATATGCTTATATTGCTTTGAATCATTATCAAAATCAAAAACTTCAGACGCATCCTTTGCTTTAATATGAATAGGAACGGGTTGGAACTGCTGAGGTAACGCAGGTTTTTTTAATCCCGAAAGTAAAGGCCCTGTACCCAATGGATACAAACCCAACAAAACTGACTGCGCACTCATTAATGTGCGATCTGCATCAGTTGAAAATATATAAATTTCTTTATTATTATAACTCGGTGATATTAAATGATAATCATCCACATATTTTTTTCT
>DHJK01000092.1:1203-4334 GCA_002404295.1 Legionellales bacterium UBA4722 | reverse complement strand
ACGCATAAGTATTTTTAACTTTATGTTTGTTTTTTATCATTAATAATGTTTGATTATACTCAGTTTTGAATTGATCTCCCATTTTCTCCCCATTTTCTGAAGAAAATTGAATAACTTTACAAAATACAAACATCAAAGACGTAAGAAGTATCATGCCAAATATAAATACGAAACAAATTTGAGAATTCGAAGATGAAACATTTTTCTTAGAACAATCTTGAAAATAATGAGTGAAATTGAGCTTATCTATTATCAATCCTAATAATATGTAAGCAATGAACATCAAAAAAGAAAAAAATATAGCATATACAATAGGTTTGTAAGAATGAACAGCAATTATCATACCACCATACATCAAAACATCATTTATTCCCATACTGAAGATACCGTAAGGAATACCAAATGCACGCAAATAACCACAATAATAATTAAGGCCACTTGCATACATCAAAGCAACTAACAATGTAAGGAAAACAGGGAGGAAACTTACTATAAAATAAACTTTTTTCATTAATATAAACTCTTATTAAATTTCACTCATAACTGAATTTACCCTCGAGTTTCTATGCATTCGCCATCAGGACCCGCGAACACTGCTCTACTCCAACCTCTTTCTTCTGGTTGTCGCGGACTGGTAGAGTGTGGTTCATACAATATCTTTACGCCATTGTTTAATAGTTTTTTTACTGCACTGTCGAAATCAGTTGTTTGAATGCAGAAATGAAATCTTTAAGGCCGCCATCTGGTTCTTGGGCAAGCTCCAATAGGGTATCGCCTAACATCATGTAAGTGATTTTGATGCCATTTGGGGTAGTGTTTTCGTAATACTTAGTGAATTCAAAATTGGAAATGTAAAAATCGACTGACTTCGATATATCAGCAACGTAGAGTGCTAAATGGTCAATTCGTTCAAAGATATTTTCCTTCATGCAATTTAAGTTTCCTCAGACTATATAATACGCTTCATTTTTAAATATGGGCAAATAGTATTACAGGAAATATTAAAAATCAAACTTTACATATTAATTTGTGCAAACTATTTTAATATAAAGGATAGTTTGCATGAAATTTTAAAATTCTAAAATTAGAATTTTTATTGTTGGAGTTCGCATGAATAAGTCAGAACTGATTGCGTAGCAGGAACTCTAGATCGACTATGCTCACATACAACCAAAGAGACTAAGCCAATAATAGCTCCAAATACGTAATACCAAGCAGGAGAAATAAAATTACCTGTTTTGTTAATAAGCCACAGCATTACCAAAGGAGTTGTACCACCAAACAATGAAATACCCACATTAAAAGCGACCCCAAAACCGCTGTATCTATATTGATGAGGAAACAACAAAACCATATAGGCATTTAATGGCGCATACGTAATGGCAATTAAAATTGCCATCAATACCATCCCGATTGTAATCAAAACCACATTACCTAAAGAGAGCAAATAAAATATCGGAATACTTAAGAATAACAAGGCTATCATTCCAAATTTTATAACACGCAAAAGTCCGATTCTATCTGCCAAGATAGCAATAAATGGTTCAAGCAAGGCATCACACCCTAAAGATAAAGTGATAATTAAGGTTGCCAGGCTTAATGAGACATTAAAATAAGTATGTAAGTAAGTAACTGTAAATACATAAGTGCCAAAAGTCATAATTCCAGTCAGCCAGGCTATTCCTATGACACCCAGAATCGCATAGGGGGCTTCTTTTAATGCAGCAGAAAAAGGGAATTTATGTTTTTCATTTGATTTTATATATTGATATTCTGGTGTTTCAGTTACATGGATGCGCAAGAAAAAAATCAATAGCCCTGCAATCAGAGCAACTGCAAAACTTAGACGCCAAGCCCAATCTGGCATGAATGAAGCAGTGAACAATGAAACCATTAAACCTGCTAAGATTGCACCAAAACTATAAGCGGAACTTGTTAAACATCCATAAAATGCCTTTTTTCCTGATTTCGCATGCTCAACTAAAAAAATTGCCGAGCCAGTAAACTCTGAACTGGCTACAAAACCTTGAATCACTCGCAGTAAGGTTATTAAAATCGGTGCTGTTATTCCTAATATGTGATATCCAGGAACAATACTTATCATGGCTGTAGGTATTGCCATCGCAAGAATACTAAGAGATAGTGCTTTTTTTCTACCATAATGATCGCCAATATAACCAAATAAAAGCGAACCTAAAGGAGCTAATAAATAACCGACAGCAAAGATCCCGAATGCGCTTAAGAGCGCAGCAAAATGATTACCATTGGGGAAGTAAGTAGCCGCAATAATAGGTGCAAAATAACCGAAAATAGCAAAATCATACCATTGCAAAGTAGTCCCTAGAACACCAGCTAAGAGCGCTTTGTTTGAACAACTTAATTTCATATCATTTACCACACAAATTCCTCAATCTAAATTAATCTCTAATGACAATGAAGCAAATAAATTAACCTATAATTTTTCTTGAATTATTGAAAACATCAGGTATCTTAGTACTTCATTTTGCTAATAAAAAAAATTATCATGGACAAGGATATAGTACTAATTTCAGGCGCTTTGGCAAGCCCAAAGTTGTGGCATCATCAAGAACATTATTTTCAAGAAAAAGCGCGAATTCATTATGTAGATGTCTTGAATAATTATTCTATTCGAGAAATGGCCGAACGATTTGCTAAAACCGCGCCAAACAAATTTACTTTAATTGCCTTCTCTATGGGTGGCTATGTCGCTCTAGAGTTATTTTATTATATTCCCCATCAGATAGAAAAACTAGTTTTGATCAACTCATCTGCCAGCGCTGTGTCTGAAAAAGGACAAAATGAACGTGAGCGTTCACTTACTTTGATTAATAAAGGGAAGTTTGATTTTTTGATTAATTTGATTTTCAAAAACTCGGTGTATGATAAAAATAAGCATCATTTATTGCTGCCTTTATTGAAAACGATGGCCAAGGAAGTGGGTGCTGAAAAATATATAATGCAGTTAAATGCCATATTAAATAAATCAGATCATTCCTTATTGTTATCAACAATTGAGTGTCCCACATTATTGTTAGCCAGCAGACAAGATAAAATCATGCCTAACGAACGTTCAGAGCACATGGCGAAACATATTAAATATTCTAAATTTC
>DHJK01000092.1:0-1077 GCA_002404295.1 Legionellales bacterium UBA4722 | reverse complement strand
AATATTAAATATTCTAAATTAATTTATCTAGAAGAATGTGGCCATATTGCCCCGTTGGAGCAACCTGATTTAGTTAATAAAATCTTATCTGATTGGTTGTAGGCTATACATAAGGGATATTTTAATGCATAGCATTGATGAGTCAGGGAAAATCTGTGTCAATCTGAATGACTTTAATGAAGTAGTAGAGTCAATTCGATTCCGTCAAAAAATTGATTACTTAGTTGAAACACTCGAGTGTCCTAAAGATATTTCTAATTTTTCAGTATCGATCATTTTTAAGAATGGTCAGCGTTATTATATTTCTAATCTTTATCTTTGGGCTATTCCTTATCGTACCGAAGGATATTATAGGGGCGATGTAGATCATAATAATTCACTTTATGATGGTAAGGAATTTTTTATACAGAGAAACATTAAATATGATGAAATGCAAACTTCTATCATTCAAGTTTTAGAATCGCGCTATAGTCTCAGCACAACATTTGCTATGATTCGCCAATGCCCTGAATGTGATTTTATCATAGAAGCTTACAATAAAAAGCGAATTGATGATCCAGAAAAATTTTATTACCGTGTTCGCAATGATTTTGAGCGGTTTATTTTTAAATTTATTGACGCAATGCAGAAAGAAATAATCACCGCATTACCTAGCTATGCATGGTTATCTGTGTTAAGTGATAAAGAATATAGAAAAAAAATCATTACTCGCCAATT
This sequence comes from Legionellales bacterium UBA4722, assembly GCA_002404295.1. Classification (GTDB taxonomy): domain Bacteria; phylum Pseudomonadota; class Gammaproteobacteria; order DSM-16500; family DSM-16500; genus UBA4722. Next base: position 360 of record DHJK01000092.1, on the reverse strand, counting down.
AGAAAATAAAATAGCTATTCTTTCACCAAGAGAAAAGGAGTGTCTTCTTTATATGTCTCAAGGGAAAAGCATGAAGGAAGTGGCAGATAGATTGCACATATCTGATGAAACAGTAAATACACATGCCAAAGCAATACGTCGAAAATTAGATAGTAAAAACATTACGCAAGCCGTAATGAAAGCATACAACTTTGGTATGTTATAACTAGAAAAATACCCGAATTTGGGGATACTGAAAAACACCACACTCCTTATACTGTTAGCCATCGATACAACATTATAAACTAAATTTCGATCGTTATAGAGAAAAGCAATTAAATTTGCCAGATTTTATAACAATGATAAGTGATTATCTTGATC
>DHJK01000067.1:415-6944 GCA_002404295.1 Legionellales bacterium UBA4722 | reverse complement strand
GATTATTATCTATTTATTTCCGAAGCTGAAATTTCAAATACGAAACGTCTATTAGAAAAAAAATATTCATATAAAATACAAAATGTATTAAATTTTTTAGCTGTTGCGAACTATCAGTTATGTGTGTTAACAGAATATGATATAGAGCAAACAAAAAAGTTACGCCACATTTTATTTTCCATTTTTTCAAGCTTGCGCAATACAACTATTTTTCCTGCGATAGAAGGAGTAGGAAATTCTATCTCAGAAGCCCCTTCTTTTTTATCGATTTTGACGACTTGTTATTTTGCATGCTATTGCAATGACATCAAATTTTTTAATATGCATTATTTTAAACAAATTATTGGTGAAGAATTACAGGCAAATTTGGACTTTTATGACAAATATGCATGCGTAGAATCCTATTCAAAACCTGTTTTTTTTAAAATGGTTATTAGATCGATTGGTAAGCATACTGAGATAGCGAGTATGTATTTCAAAATGCAGGAATATAAATCAGCTATAATGCATTTAGAAAGAGCAGTAGAAGACGTCATGAGTATCGTTCATGACATGTATGATCATTTGGAAGTACGACATGAGTTTCCTTTTGGAAAGATTATGCCGGAAGAAACTGAGCGTGGATTACCGAAATTGCAATTGCTTGCACATGGAGGCCCTCGCATTGAAGAACTCCAAGATAGAGTTCATATAGTCGAATCATTACAGAAAATAATTTTTACTGTGTTAGACCCCCATATGGATTGCCTGGAAAAGCTTGCAAAAACAGACAAAGAAATATTTTCAATGGTGCGAAATCTAAGAACAGTAATAGCATTAATAAATCAATCAATATCTCAAAACAAGTCGATGGATGCAGTGCAAAAAATCAATCATGAATTTGCTCAATTGGTGAAAGAAATGCAGCCTGAACATCCTGAACCTGTAGAAAATGTAAAGAAAGATGAACCTGTTTTAGAAAAACAAAAACAGCGAAATATGAAAGATTATTCCAGAACAAGAGAAGTTTATACGTCTTTACCATCAAATCTACCGAATCTAACCTTTACTCCATCAGTTGAAGTAAAAGAAACACTGACAAAGGATCCTACTATTCGTATTTCAGATGATGAAAGAGAAAAAAATATAAGATTAAAACAACAGCGCTACAAAGAAGTAGAAAAAAAGAAAGCAGATCTTTTAGCACAAAAGCAATCTGAAGAAAAACGTGCTCAAAATTCCAATATATTTGAATATGAATTTAAGCATGTGACTTGTGAAAAAATGATTAAAGCACGTCTGGATAATAAAGCTTGTATTGATGTCATGGGCGAACGAGAATTTTATCAAATATTACCCGACTTAATTGATATACTAGAGAAAGGTCGGAATGCTAGTTGGTATGGAACAGGTATTAAATTTGTTCCTAAAGGAGAAAAAGAAGGTAAGTTTCCTAAAGAATTATCAAAACTATCTTGTTTTAAAATCAAACCTCGTAATCATAAAGTGCGTATTTATGGTTTGGTTGTTGAGGAAAATGGTGAGAGTCGAATAACTTTTAATATGCCAGCCTTTGGTAAATTACATGATACCGTTGCCCACTTACCTAAATTTAAAATATAAAGTGTCAATCTTCACAACACCTCATCGACGCCATACTGGTGAAGATGAAGCTATCAGGATCAAAAGACATGATGTTTATAAAATAGCGAAATTGGCACATCCAGAACGATGGTCTAAGGATACACGCAACTGGTTAGTAAATAAGGTTGCAACACTAAACCCAAATAAAAAATTAAATTACTTAAAAGGTATTTTATTGCTTTGAGCAATCACAATGGGTGCTAAAATACTTGAAAAGGTGTTTCTTGATGACTTTGCACAATTCCAGCCTCGTTTATAAATCAAACCATGGTAATGTCCTACTTTGAGACAGACGCTTATATTGTGCAATCTTTTTCTACGACTTTACCACCACGGATCATGCTATCATTTACTAATGCGCATATTATTATGGACGATCATAGCTCTTACTTTCGCCGGCCCCATTTTCATGCTGCTAAGCGGCAAAATTAATTTATCAGCAGATTATCGCACTGCAAACCACGACAGCGCCAACATTGCACCTCCATCAAATGAACACCCAGAAGCAATCATACAAGTCTATTCCGCACGCGCTTTTAACTGGCGCGGCTTGTTAGCAGTACATACCTGGATTGCGATTAAACCTAAAGATGCAAAAGAATATAGTGTGATCCAAGTTGTAGGTTGGCTTTTCTATAGAAATCAACCCCCGCTTTCGATTAAACATGATGTACCCGATCGGAATTGGTTTGATCAAAAACCTGATGTTATTTTGGATATTCGCGGAAAAAAAGCGGAAGCACTGATCCCCAAAATTAAAGAGGCAATACGACAATACACTTACCCCAACACTTATTCATATTGGCCGGGCCCTAATAGCAACACATTCACAGCACACATAGGACGCGTGGTTCCTGAGCTCGGGATGGCATTGCCCGGCACGGCTATAGGAAAAGATTATCTTAATAACGATCGTTTTTTTGGAAGAATGCCTAGCGGCACGGGTTATCAATTTTCTTTAAAAGGAATTTTTGGGATTGGGATTGCCAAAAAAGAAGGGCTGGAGGTGAACTTATTAGGTTTAGTTTATGGAGTTCGGATTTATCCATTCAGAATCAGCTTACCTGGATTTGGCAGCATACCCAGTGATAAAATAAATCCTCGTTAATAACAGAATAGTTATGGATAACTTAGCCACCTACTTTAGAACTTAATCACAAGCCCAAAGCTACTCAGCTGAATAGTGACTTAGCTAGTTTATTAAAATTAACTACAGCGACGTTTCATCTGTTATTTTTTTTGCTTTATTCCAATAAGTCATCAACTCATCAAATGAGTGATTCTCCAATGTTATTAAACCTTGCGCATTTGCCAGCTGTTTAACTGCACTGAGACGACGCTCAAATTTAACGAGCGTTTTTTCCAATGTGGCTTGCGGTGATAATTTACAAAAAACACATAAGGAAAATACAGCATGCATTAAATCACCAATTTCTTCTTCTAGATTTTTTTTGCTAGGATCATGCTCTGCGTTTTGCAACACCTCAGACACTTCATCACATTCACTGCGAATTTGATCCATAATTTGGGTTGTGTTTTCCCATTTAAATCCAAAATTTACTGCTTCATTCTCTAATTTTACTATTTTCTCTAAAAGTGGCATTTTAAAAACCTTATTCTCTTCAAGGTAACTAGATCGAGACAATGCTATTATTTCCATGTAAAATCAAGAAAAATATAAAATATGTCAATGACAAGAGCTAACACAAATGAATTACTTTATTAATCTCTCACTACTTCGCCGAAATCGAAATTTTCGCTTTATATATATAGGCCAATTTGTTTCCTTCCTAGGAACCATGATCACCAGCGTTGCCTTGCCCTATCAAATTTACCATGAAACGCACTCCACCCTAATGGTCGGATTATTAAGCTTATTTCAATTATTACCCTTACTATTCACGGCACTCATGGGCGGAGTGTTAGCCGACCGGCATCATCGAAAAAGATTATTAATCCTATCAGAAACATTTCTAGCCTTAGGTTGCTTAGCTTTAGCTCTTAATGCCGCATTGGCCGTTCCAAAAATTTGGGTCTTATTTATTGTCAGCATGATTATGTCAGCCATCAATGGTCTGCATCGACCCGCACTAGAAAGTTTAATGCAGCAAATTGTAGCGAAAGATGATTTCCCAATGTTAGGATCATTATCCACTTTTACATACAGTGTCAGCATGATTGCAGGCCCTGCTATCGGTGGCTTAATCATTGCACATTTTGGTTTACTCAATACCTATATTGTTGATTTTATCAGTTTCTTGATTTCGTTAATTGCACTGAGCTTAATTACCAACATCACAAAACCTATTGTCACTCATGTAGAATCCGTTTTTACTTCTCTCATACAGGGTCTTCAATACGCCAAGTCTAGACAAGAATTATTAGGTACCTATTTTGTAGATTTCATAGCGATGGTCTTTGGAATGCCCATGGCATTATTCCCAGCCATCGCACATGCTTATGGCGATGTAAAAGTGCTCGGCATGCTGTATTCAGCACCCGCCGTAGGCGCTCTCTTTATCTCTTTTGCTAGCGGCTGGACAAAGCATATAAAACGCCACGGCATTGGAATTTCAATAGCCGCCGTTTTATGGGGCGTCTCCATTATATTTTTTGGTTTATTAACCCATCAATTATGGTTTGCATTATTTTTTCTTGCCCTTGCAGGTGGATTCGACGCCATTAGCGGGATCTTCCGACAAACTATGTGGAATGAATCCATCCCGAATACATATCGCGGACGACTTGCTGGTATTGAAATGATTAGCTATATGAGCGGACCTAAATTAGGTGACACAGAAGCGGGGTTAGTTGCTGCGGCATTTGGAATTACTGCGTCAATTGTTTCAGGCGGGGTGTTTTGTGTGGTGGGTGTTGGGATTTGTTGTTACTTTTTGCCTAAGTTTTATAGGTATAAGTCAGCGGGATAATGTAAATTGCCAACTTGACTCAGCAAAGCTGGCTTTTCATCATTCTATTCAATATTAGTAGACGAAATATTTGTAACCGTTACAATAAGCGCACCCTAAAACTAAGATCAAAAAATATTGCAACAATATGCGTTACAAGGAGCAAAAGTGATATCTAGAGATGAAGTGATTAATCAAATTAAAACATACGTAAACAGCTTTACACCAGAAAATAAATTTCTAGGAGGAAGCGACGAGCCAACTTTATTAGCTGCCTTCAAAAAAAATTACCAGAGATTATCGATGGATGACCAGAAATCTGTGCAAGAGCACTATCAACGACTATTTGATGCATCTTTGACTCCGGAAGAAAAAGCAATGGTGAAAAATTCAGAGAAAAATTTTATTAAAGGTGCGGCAATGGGCGCTGTTGCTGGAGGCATAGGAGGAGCGATGCTAGGAAACACAGCATATAATATGCTATTCAACGGGAGTGCTATCCTAAAAGCAGCAATAAATACTGGAGGAGCTGTGGCAGCAGGTGGAATTAGCACATTTGTGGGCGCCTTTTTTGGTAGCACTTGCACTGGCGGCTCACATGAGCAAGTGAGAGAGATGACGCGTAAAATGCGTCCTTTTCATCAATTAAAAGCTGTATTTGGGCTAAGCATACTGGGAAGTGATACTAAAAGAGCAATATATCAGAACAGTGAAAATATCCTTGATAATAATAACAATTTACGACAGAGAAGGCATAATAGGTAAACACAGTGAATCAACGGGCTAATGCTGCATTGTTGTTAATGGATCCCAAATCCTCACTAGACGATTGCTTGGTATTGCACAACCTTATTTAGAAGAAAAAAAGCGACAGTTTTTAATCGGGTAATAAATCACAGCCTCAGAAATGCAACCAACCCCTCTTGCAAGAATGTCGAGCACCGCCTGTGAGTTTTACATATTGATTGAAAAAAGTAGAAAATAAGATGCAGGGCAGGATGGTTATTGGCTCATGACGATCTGTCGTAATTGTTTAAATATTATTATGATGATGCTCTAGCTTGCTTGCAACCCAAACTTTTATAAGTGCTTGTCGAGTGATACCTAATCGATGCGCTTCTTTATCAAGCGACTCCACCATCCATTCAGGAAAATCTACATTGACTCGCTTTGCTTCCAAACCTGGACGACGAGCCTTGGTAAGATCAAGCAATTCAGTCATATTTTCGCCTGATTCAAACTTTTTATCAAAATCAGATGCTTTCATAAAGTGTAACCTCCTCTTTTCTTGCGCGCCTGACGGAGATCAGGCGAATACATTGACCTCGATAAGTTGTTATCGCAGCCCAATGGCTCTTACCAATGACCCCAATAACTAAATAGCACTGCTCATTCATTTTCTTGGCCGGGATTTCCAGCCTGTCTGGATCTTCCCATAAAATTTGCGCTTCATCAAAGTCAATACCATGTTTATGCTTGTTTACAATGCTTTTTTTTGAATCATACTCAAATTTCATGCTTGCAGTATACCATAATTATGACTAATTTAATATATATTATATACCTTTTTTATACTATTTCAACCTGCTTTTCTACTGCGATTAAAGCTCGCAAGTGTAGAGGCACCCAAAAAATTCGTTTTTGCCACGCTGCCATCCTGAACGAAATGAAGAATCACAACACTTGCAGCAGATCCTTCGCTATGCTCTAGCTATTACCCACAAATCTTTAGATTAATGCGGGCTTGCTTGGCGAACTCCTTCTCCCGCCCCCTAAAGGCTACAAGTACATATATCTTAATTGCGGGAGAGGGAAAACCAGTGACTTACCCTCTCCCCGGCCCTCTCCCGCACTAGAAAACAGTGTTTCAATTATCGTTTATGGGCGGGAGAAGGAGCTCACTAAGCAAGTCTGCGTTAATCCTAAAGATTTGCGGGTAATAGCTAGCGCTATGCTTAGGATGACAACTTCGCATCTTGAAGCATGATTGGTATATA
>DHJK01000067.1:0-315 GCA_002404295.1 Legionellales bacterium UBA4722 | reverse complement strand
TCTTGAAGCATGATTGGTATATACATTTACATCTCTTTTAAGTTATCTTGTCTTTCAATAACATGAAATGTGACCACATTCTCAGAATTATCATCTGAAATATTACTTTTATTTCTTATCTCCCTAATAAGGCTCTTACCATGATCAAAACCGGTATTGTAAGCAATCTTGTATAAATCAATATTTCTTATTTTCTCAATCAAATAAATATTGTTACATATTTCATCACCCGACAAAATATTTTCTCCCATACTATCTAATAATTTGTATTTGTTATCTCTTAGAATTTCAGAAATACTCAATATCGCTTTTTTA
>DHJK01000001.1 GCA_002404295.1 Legionellales bacterium UBA4722 | reverse complement strand
GTATTGATGATATTATAAAAAAAGGAATTAAATAATGAATAGTCCTAAGTTGACTAAAATTATGTTAGTAGAAGATGAGATGGATATACAAACAATTGCGAAGTTTTCATTAGAAAGGATAGGTCATTTTACTGTATTTTATTGTTCATCTGGGAAAGAAGCATTGGCAGCATTTAAGGAATTTCAACCGCAAATCATTCTTTTAGACATGATGATGCCTGAAATGGATGGCATGATGACACTGGGAGAATTAAATAAATTTCCTGAGATTAAAAATACATTGGTTATTTTTATGACTGCTAAAGTTCAACCGTCAGAAATTGAAGAATATAAGTCCAAGGGTGCCGTTGACGTCATACCTAAGCCCTTTAATCCTAAAGAACTTCCTGAGATGTTGAATACTATTTGGTTAAAGAATCAAGGAGCGAGCAATGATTAACGATCTTGATAATGAATTTAAAAAATTAAGTGAAGTTTATAGTAGCAATCTTCCCAGTAAAATAAATGAAATTGAATCCGCATTTAATCAATTAATTTCAACTTGGGATTTAAATAATTTGATGAAATTTTCTTCATTGATTCATAAGTTAAATGGATCTGCTGGTATCTACGGATTTGCAGAAATTAGTAAATTAGCAGCCAAAATAGAGTCACAAATTTCTCATCATAATCAAGATGTCCCTGCTAACAAGCAAGCGATAGAAGAAATTAATAAATTGATTGCAGAATTAAAAAACAAAATCAAATCCATCGATGTATCGCCTACTGTTTTAACAGTAAAAAAAATTGATACTTCATCTGTTTTTCTTTTAAATTCAAATGACGATTATTCATTTGGAAAAAGCTGGGCAGCTGGCTTAACTAAAGATTTGATTGCATTTGGCTATAAAGTATCAGTATATAATGATATTAATCTGTTATTTTCAGCATTAAATGACAACTATCCACTAGCAATTATTATCAGCCTGGATCTCATATTGAATCCATTTATAGTGAATATGAACAATGCTAGCCTTAATGATGCTTTAAATATATGTTTCAAAAAAAACCATACCATATTTTTTAGTAAAAGTGGTGAAATTGATAAACGATTAGATGCTGTAAGAATGCATGGAAAAAGTTTTCTTCTGCTGCCATTCGAAATTTCAGAGCTATCAAATGAATTAGACACCTTAAAGAGATTATGGGAAGAAAAATGCAAAGTTATCATTGTTGATGATGATAAGGAATTGCTAAGTTATCAATCGACTTTGTTATCAAATGCTGGAATCGATAATAAAGCGATTTCCTCTTACAAAGAGATTGAAAAAGTATTACATGAGTTCAAGCCTGATTTACTTCTGTTTGATCTTAATATGGAAGGATGTAACGGTGTAGAATTAGCTGCCATTATTAGACAACAAAAAATGTATGAATACCTTCCTATTATTTATCTTTCTACAGAAGAGAATATAAATATTCAAGTTCAAGCATTAAATGTCGGTGCTGATGATTTTATAACAAAAGGGACTGATCCAAATATTATTATTTGAAAAGATACGTATCAGAGCTAGTCGCTATAAAAAAATTCAAAGGCTGACTGGAAGAAATAGCTTAACTGGTGCGTTTAATTTTGAGTATATCATTAAGGAAATTGAGCGATTTATCAGAACTTATAAAAATTCTACACATATATTGACAATAGCTATTTTAAAAGTTGATAACTTAAATATGATAAGTCAATCGTATGGGTATCAAGCAGTAGATCAATTATTAGTAAGTTTATATGTGTTCTTGGCAAGTCAACTCGATTTCTCTAGGATTGTAGGACATGTTTCTAAAAACTATTGCATTATTGTTTTTCCTGATACAAGCAAAGAAAAAGCTGAAGAAGAATTGAAGAAACTGCAAGAAAAGTTTAATTCTTTACTACATTATGTTGATGGAAAAGCTTATATGTCTTCATTTAGTATGGTGGTTTCAACTTATCAAAATGAAGATTCTATAAATAAATTCATTGATCTTGCTGTGAGCAAGCTTAAATAAGCTAAGTCGTGAGCCTGCTCGCACCATAAACATCACTTGACGCCTATAAGAAATCATACGTTGCAGCGCTAAATGAATACAAAATCACTGACATTTTGTATGAAATAGGGTAATATTCCATAGCTTAAGTTGCCGATTGCAATTTAAATATAATAAAAAACGAAGAGAAAATAATGAATTCCGGATTGGTTTCTAAAAAAATAGGCCTGTATTTAATACTAATATTAAATCTAATGATGCTTGCTCCAGCCTCAGCTGTACCTAGGGAAATAATATTGATCAGACATGCTGATAAGCTAAATCAATCAGACCCTGGACCATTTCTCTCTCCTCGCGGTGTTGCGCGTGCTGATCTTTTTTCTAAGTATTATCTTAGTGCTTATCGTGAGCCAGATTTCATTATTACAACAGCGCAGACTCATTATTCTTATCGCGAACTACAAACGGTGATTCCACTAGTTACCCGTATATCTATTTTGCATCCACAGGGCAGTCGACCTGTGCTGCTCAGTGATAGATACAAGCATGAAAAAAAATTAAGAGGATTGAAAAAATTATCTGATGATCTTTTAAATGATAATAGATTTTCTGGTAAGACAATTCTTATATGTTGGCACCATGCGGAAATTCCACAACTACTTAATGCGCTTGGCGCAACACCTTATCAGCCTCAGTTAGCAGATGAAGATTATGATACTGTCTATCATATTCTATTCGATACACATAAGGGCGCTGTTAAACTTATAATACTTTCAAATCAATATCCTGTGACTGAATTATCTATCAACTAATATGAAAAAATGTTACTGGTATTTTAGTACTGAAGTAAATAAAAATATGATTTTTTCTGACTGAATATAACATTCCTGGATTTTAGGACGCTTCATACATGAATGATGATATCAATAGACATGTTGTCATTATGATGATTTTTTGTAACACTAATAGCACCTTTGATATATTTTAACATGGATAGTTATGACAAAAAAACACCCACATTCAGAAAATGTTTTAACAGATCTTCGAGATTATTGGTATTCACCTGATTTTATCGCGTTGATGGCTAAACGTTGGGAACTGAATCAAGTGAAATCGATGCTTGATGTAGGATGCGGTATCGGACATTGGGGGCAACTGATTGCTCCTTTTTTATCTCCCGATATGCATATGATAGGTATTGATCCAGAAGAACTATGGATAGTAAAAGCCACTGAACGTGCGAAACAAAAAGGATTAGCATCGCGCGCAACTTATCAACTTGGAACCGCAGAATCTATTCCATTTCCTGATGATTCTTTTGATATGGTGACGTGCCAAACCGTTTTAATACATGTTAAAGATGCCGCTATTTCATTAAAAGAAATGTTACGCGTATTAAAGCCAGGCGGTTTAATTGCGGTTGCTGAACCTAATAATGTAGTATCAAGTTTAATTTTTAATAACTTGACGTTTAATGACTCTGTCAATGATATTATAGAACCTGCTCGTTTTGCACTAATTTGCGAACGCGGCAGAGAAAAATTAAAGAGAGGGAATGCAAACCGTGGCGATATGATGCCTTTTTATTTTCAGGAGGCAGGCCTTAAAAACATTCAAGTCTATCTCTCTGATCTTGCTGATTACTTTATCCCACCTTATGAAACACCACGCGAACGCCTTACGCTCTTGGAGTTATATGAATATTCAAAAGAAGGTTGGGATGAAACCAGACGAGAATTGCAAGAACTTTTTTTAGCAGGCGGTGGGTTGCTATCTGAATTTGAGGTGCATTGGAAACGTCTACGAAAAAGCAAAGATCAAATGATTGATGGGTATAAAAATAAAACGCTTTTTTCTGCAGGCGGGCTAATAATATATTTAATTTCAGCTAGAAAAGACTAGTTTTAGTAGGGCTGTCATTAGGAATACCCGCTATTGTAGGTGCTGCTGCTGCGAGTTTCGGTATTGTACCATTAACATTGATTATTACTGGTGTAGTATTTGCTGTGGGTACCAAGTATTTTGAAAAAGTAGATGTGGATGCAAATCATGCCTATACTCGCAAAATTCGAAATTGGTTTGTAAGCACTTTTAATACTACTACTAATGAACAATCACCCCATAAAAAACCAAAAGTAGTATCTGAGATAAAATCTGAGATTGGGTTAAATGTGATAGTCAATTCTTCTCCTTCATCGCAACCATTAGTTTCTACTGTTTCATCTACACCTAAAGCTGCAGCGCCTGTCAATATAGTTACTAGAGAAAAAAAAGGTGTAAGGCTTGCTAATTATCCAAGTATTTTTCGTAGTCACAGTAATGCAAAAGCTGAAGCTGATATAGCTATAGCGCCATCCATAACACCATCAGAATCACCTAGTAGCAAAGCCAAAAAAAAATAGAGAGAATGAGTTGCTCTATGTGACTGACAGTCTGTCTAGCGTGCATGAAACAGTTACATCGAAAAACTAGCTTTTATTTGCACCTGCTTTTCCTGAGGCTTAGTTTCTTTATCAGTTTCACCGAACATCATGGATGACCTACTATACTCCAAGGTTAGCTCTGCATTCCAATTTATTTCAGTATCTTCAATAGGGGAAGCTATAAGTGGGGTTAAAGTTGTAGTATTAAAATCAATGCTACTAAAGCTGTTTGTACATCTTTCTTTAATAAGTTCGACTAATTTATTTCGCCCATTACGTATATCTATCATGACTTGTGCGATTTTACCCGCAGGAATTTCAAGCATTTTAAGCTCGGAACTCAGGGCTACAATGACTGCAATAGTTTGATAACCTTTTTCTTTACCTGCGATTTCTATCAATTGATTTGTATTAAATCCTAAATCTTTTAAAATAAATTGATTTTTGCGAATCGATTCTAGATTTTTAAAACCTGAAGGATGAGAGACAAGTGTAACAACCTGGTCTGGATTAAAATTAAAAAGAGTTGCAGCCTTGAAGCTTAAGGCGTATTCAATATTTTTGTAACCAGATGGTGATGAGATCATCTGAATAATTTGATCAACATTAAATTTTAAAAATAGCAATGGCGTATTTTTCAGTAAGAGTTGAATGATATCTTGAGGCGCTTCTCTTAGAATTAATTGATTGACATGGTATTCAGTATAGCCCAGTGTCAGTAATCGAGTTTTCCAGTTAATATAATCTTGTTCCTCAATTTTAAATAAACTTAGTTGATCAGCAATTTCCGAAGAAATTTTACCATTGAGTAGGGTGTTTTTTAGTGTGGGATTAGCCCGAAAAAGCATATGCTGATTACAACCAACAAAAGTATTGTGAGGTTCTATTATGGTTTCTAGTTGAGGAATAGGTGCATTTTCTGCAACCATGCTTACCTCGGTCTTTAATTCCTTGCTTTCTACTGCGGATAATTGTACGGATACTTTTTTACTTGAATTTTTTATCGCTGGTGTTAAAAGTTTATTCTTTGCCTGTAATTTAATATTTTTCAATACAAAATTAATGGTATCCTTAACGCTACGAGCCAGTGCCGGCATTTCTATTTGATATTCTAAGAAAGCCGCAATATTTTTTGAACCCTTAGGGGTGCCAGCGAGTCTAGCGATATCATCTGGTGTAAAATTCAAAGTGATAAAAGAATTTGCTGCTTTCAAAACTGCTTTGATAGTTCCAGATCCTCCAGGGTGGCCGACAATTTGAGCAATATGAGTGGGTGTTAAATGCAAAGCAAATAAAGCGTCAATATTGAGTAAAACAGCGTTGACATTTTTAGAGCCACCCATAGAGCCCGTAATCTTAACTATATTATCTGTAGTAAAACCATATGCGTTTAATACATCTTTCTTTTGATCAATAGCCTTGAGGTTTTGATATCCGCCATGGCGAAATGCTATGAAAATAATTTGGTCGTGAGTAAATTGTGGCGAGAGGAGATTGGTGTATTCAAGCACTCCTTTAATTCCATTTTTTGCCGATGGCCGTAAAATTAACTTATTTGCTTGCTCTATGGTATAGCCTAGTTTTATTAATTGTTTTACCCATATTTGATAGTCATCTTTAGTTATCTTTATTTTTTTTAACTCTGTAGTTATATTTTTTTGCGTGAACATGTAGGTTATCTCCTCAAGGTGCTTCGAACTAATTTTTTTATAATGCGCATTCTATCACGCTGTAATGTTTAATAACAGATCAGTAATATGTTATAAGTTCATTTTGTCTCAAATAAAATATATGAAGTTTAGGATTGGACTTTGGACAACCCCAGTCCCAGTCGTGAACGCGCGCGGGCTCGCTCACGACTGGGGTTGTCCAAAGTCCAAACGAATTTAACAAGTTAAGTTTGGGATACAGCTATATCCTTCAAATCGTTGTTTTCCTTTATTGTTTGGCAACTTAAAGTCAAATACGCTTACTCCCCACATTTTTTTGTTTTCATAGGTACGACCATCGCTTGCGCCAAACATAAGACGTTCATTTTTTTTATTTTTTCCTAAATATATCATTACATGAGAAATAGATGAGTTACGATTAGTACTGTATGTTCCAGACCAAAATAATAAATCACCCGGCTTGATATTAGAAAATTCTATTGAATCAAAGTGATTGCTTGTTACTCTATACAATTTTCCTTTCTTTTCGGCCCATAAAAATTGTTCGTCTGATTGCCTTGGTACATCTGAAATATTCATTTTCTTTAACACATAATAAATTGTCCCTGAGCAATCCATGCCTTTATTTTTCGGGTCTGATGATCCATAGAGATAAGTTAAATTCAATTTTGAAAGATTGTCGGATATTGTAATAAGTTTTTGTACTGCTAGTGGGTAAGATGAATAGCTTGGTAATTGATCAATTGCAATTGGTGTAGTGATGGCATTAGGTAATTTGTTTTTTTTATTAATATTGTCAGGAAGGTGGCTGATTGCATAAGCTGTGTTGCTTATGAATAATATTAAAAAGATTAAAAATAAATTTTGCATTTTGTTCAACTTCCAAAGTTCACGTTTTTCTATACTATCATAGAATTGATCTTATCTACACAATGTGTCGATTATCCAGTCCGGCGGAGAAGGTGCCGATCAATGTGCCTTTACTAGAATAACGTATCATCAGGCGCTGAATTGTCAACAGCCCCTAAGGTTTTTCAAAATGATTTTCTATTTTTTTCTGCTCCGTGACAATATCAATTGATTTAGCAGCAACCTTGTTTTTTCTTTTACCAAACAACCCATCATAAGTGAAATTAGACTGGATAGCTGAAGTAAATCTATTAAATAAAGTTTTTTAGTATGATCTGTATTTATAGATGCAGGCAAGATAGAATCGTTCTTAGACTTGGCTAAAGTTTTGGGAGTTTCAAATTTTGTATTAACTTCGATTCCTTTCAAAACAATTTCTTGTCTTACCTCATCCTCGTCATTGCTTCACTTTGTTCGCAATGACGGTGATAGGGTGAGCTATTGCCGTCTTCTTATGAGATCCGCATGTCAATATTGAAGTGAGAGATATATATATCTATTTCTCAAGTGCCATAATAACTTTGTTAACATCGGTTTCAATTATTTTATTGATTTCCGAAACTTGATCTGAATATCCAATAGATTCAACAATCACTGTTGCGACTTCTTCATAAAAAGCATCTCGTTCTTGATGTTGCTTTTCCAAGAAATTCTTCATATCATCCACTGGAAGCGATGAAACCCGTCCATTTTTCATTCGATCAAGTTGAGTTGGAATAGAGACTTTCAAATAAACAACAAAGTCAGAGGATAATAATTTTCGACATTGTTCGCTTGATACAACGCATTCTTCTAGTAAAACAACCACATTTTCTTTATTCTTGCAATGAGAAATGATGTCTGCTTGACTGCGATTAAACGCCGCTTCACCTTGTTCACCCAGAATATCACGTGTTTGTCGGCCAATATATCGCTCAATACTTGGATTTGCATCGACGATTTGCCATTCTAATTTTTTAGCTAACGCTTCGGTAAATATAAATTTGCCCGCACCCATATGGCCGACAATGAAAATACGTTTAGGTTTGGTCATGCTTATATACTCCCTAGAGTGATATTTAGTAGGTTAATTCCAATAATAGCAATCTATTTTCCATCATGCCATAATAAAGTAATGAATTAATGGCGTTCAAAAATGAATAAACGAATTGCAACTTATGGTGTTCTTGCTACTGAATTAGCATTGCTTCGCTCCCAATGGTCGCGAGTGTATAGATGAGGCTAGTTAAACGGGCTTGGTTTAAGCGCCGTAGTAAACTCTGAAAGAGCCGTGACCATTTTTCTTTCGCGACTAGAATAAAAAAATGCCGCGCTGCAACCCAGAAGTACTATTCCACCTGCAATAGCAGCGGGGCTTGAGCTCGCCACACATAAACAGCTCGTAATTGCTAACAACGCTGCAAAGAATTTTTTTAATTGTGAACACCTTAGTTCAGCTTTAATATCTTTATTTAATATCTTGAGATCTTGCGGGTGGGAAATGGCTCTCCTGGCGCGAAACAGATATTCTGTCATTTTTTCGAGCTGAGGACCGTTGGCTGAAACATTTGTTAGTAACGTTTTTAATTCAGAGTCAACTATACTATTAAGAGATGACACGTTTTTTTTAATTTTATCGTGACCTTTTGTTGCCAATGTAAGTTGGTAGGTAAAGAAATTAATTACAACCTCAGTCTGATTTTCTGCGGACATCTGTTCTCTAGTCATGCTGAATCCATTTTGTGGTCTAAATATACGTGTCAGGGCGTTAACTGTTTTTTCGTCTACTAGATCTAAAAGCTTGCCTAAACTATCCCGGTCCAACAGTATTTTGAGTTCATCGAGCTTGGTAGATGCATTACAGTAACCAGATATATATCTGCAAAATTTATCTAATATAATAGGGAAATATTAATTTATCTATATGCTGATCTGTATGCGCGTCTAC
>DHJK01000140.1 GCA_002404295.1 Legionellales bacterium UBA4722 | reverse complement strand
ATGTGGCTTTGTTCCCGCGAATACTGCTTTTGCCATTACCCTTACTCCTATACAAAATTCAAATGAAATTGAACCCTTAAATACACACTACCATCATTCACACTTTAAGACTGCTTACCCCATCTAGGGTACAGCTCAGTGCATATAACACTGGAGCCCATAACCGGATTTGAACCGGTGACCTCTTCCTTACCAAGGAAGTGCTCTACCGACTGAGCTATATGGGCCATGGAGCGGGTGATGGGAATCGAACCCACGCTATCAGCTTGGAAGGCTGAAGTTCTACCATTGAACTACACCCGCTTTTCAGACACTAGAAATTGGATAAATCTATTAGCAAGTGCTTGTTTACACAACACATTTTTGCTATTAAAGTTATCCAATTTCTAGCGTCAATCCCTGACTATGGAGGGGGAAGGATTCGAACCTTCGAAGGCTGAGCCGTCAGATTTACAGTCTGATCCCTTTGGCCGCTCGGGAACCCCTCCTAAAACTGAGCCATGGATTTTGCTTTACTGAACAGCAGTTGTCAACAGATTGCTGATTTATTTGTTAAAAATATCAGGGGGTAGTGAAAAACAGGTGGAGAGGGGGAGAACGAACTGAGATCTGAATTGGTGACCTACCCTCACCCCAAGCCTTGCATGCTTGAACCCACTTCCGCACTAAAGATATGCTTTCTTATTACGCGAGGTAATTATTCAGCGATTTCAACTGACCCAATCGTGAACGTGCCCGTGCCCGCGTGCGTGCCCGTCTTTTCTTGGCTATTTCAATTACATGTGCGGGTGATAAGAAAAGACGGGCACGGGCACGCACGCGGGCACGTTCACGATTGGGACAGTGGAGCTTGCTGAATAGTTACTACGCGAGAGGGAATAGTTAGCAGGCGGCGGCAGCGCGGCGATAATAAATGGGCAAATCCGCAGGAATGTCAATTTTTTGTCTGTTGTTTACTTTTCTAAGCTCGTCTGCATTAGGTGCTTGGCTGTAGGCAGCTTCTGCAAGGGCTACGGCTGCCATATGCTGCCTGTCAGAACCCCCGATCAATGACAAGGTAGAATATCCAGATGGGTTAGAAGCAAACAAGGTCATCTGCCCGCCTGTATTAAGCAGGAGCCCTAGCTTTTCACCAAACTGATTAGCGGCTTGACTCGCTGCTACACATTTTTGCAACGAAGTCATTCGAGTCTGTGTAGGTTTAGGGTTTACAGCAGGTGTTTCAGCTAAACTTGCAGACACCGCAGCAGTCGTAGAAGGCGCTGATGCATCTTTTAAATCAAAAACCTTAGGACGCGCTTCTCCACCGCGAAGCCAATTAATACCTTTTTGAATGGCATCACAGCCATCGCCAAATAATCGTAGCGTCTTTACTGGCGCTATTTCTTGAACAGACGCGAATGGTAAACACATTAAAGTTAAGCGTGCAGCTGTTTCAAGTACCATAAAGAGAAAAGCAAACGCACCTAATACAACTTGCGCCACGCTTTCCACTACGCCTAGCGGTGTAATACCACCTAACGCTTGCTGGATTTTTTTCGAGCCAAACACACCCATGACAAATGCGTTACCCCACCCTAATAACTGACTCGCTGTATTGCCCACAATAGTGGCCATTTGCTCTGTAAATACCACACGTGCTGCTACTACAATAGTAAGCGTTAAAGCAGCGACAAGCGCTAGTCTAAGCATTTTTAAACAAGCAAGCGCATAATATTTAGCTAAATCAGAATAAGATAAATCTTTCCTTAACTCCTTACTCATATAAAACTCTTTATTTAAATAAGTCAGCATGCCATTCCAACCTTTATTTTTGATAAAGCCTGCGATAGCTACGCTGAAAATAACTGCCAAACCAAGACCGGTAGGAATACCAATAACCAATCCCACTGCATAAGCTAAATGTAATGGCACGTAGCTTATTAAATTCGAAATTAACGATTTATCGGATAGTGCTGCATAAGAGGCACCCGAACAAACAGCAAGAAAAATTCCAAATACGCCGACACAAATTGCAGTTAATCCGTTAACAGTTTTCTTTTTATCATCTTCCCAAAAATTCTTCTTAAGAAAAATGGATCGTAAAACATCGACAGTATCTTGTTGAACTAAATTGAAATTGGCATAGAAACCTGACGCAAGCACACCTGCTACGGTTAAAGAAAGGAGATATACACCAACCACTGGTAAATACGCACAAACAAAAGTACCTATGGTTAAGATACCCGCAGCAGCCACACTTGCTTCGCCAAGACCTAAAAGTAAAGCGATGATGTACGAAGCCCAATCAATTTTATTTTTTAATTTTCTATCGGCTGTTTTTTTTGCCATTGCTTCAGTGTCATTTTTTTGCTTGAGATGAGTTTCGTATGCGCTACTAAAATATTCATTATAATTAGATGAAACATTAGCTTTTTTATTGAGAGCTATTCTATCTCCTTCATCAGTAGTCGCAGATTGCACAAGCCGGTTGAGATCAATTTTATAATCACGGAATTGTTTATCTAGAATGGCTTTACGTTGGTTTAGAGTGTGTGCGCAATCTTGGGCGATAAAAGTAAGTTCACCGATTTTGATTTGTGGGTGATTATTTATAATCTCTTGTTTGAGCGCTTTGGCTTGCTCTTCGTTGTTGGTGAATAGGCATTGTATGTATCGTGTAAGAATATTTTTAACTGTTTCATGATGATGAGATCCATAACCTTGAAGATGGTTATGAGAATGCGGTGAAAAATTACTGTAATGCTTGAGCATGCCATCACGATAAGAATCAGCTGCCTGTTTCAATGCGCCGTACTTTTGATCTGCGAGTCTCTCATAACGATCGATTAATAATTCTTTTAAATGTAGATTTGATTCTGGATTGTTTGTAATAACTTGTAATTCGTCTAACGCAGCAGGATCAATAATTGCGATACGTTCAATTAAAGCAATCATATGTTGCTTAACTTGAGTCATCTCTGGAGTATCAGTTGAAGCTACGCCTAATAGTTTATTAGTGATACCGTAATTTAGAACGTGCGCGTGATTGCCTCTATAATAGCGTCCCGTGCGAAGATGGTGACTGAAGGTCGGCGCTTCTGAATCACTATAAGCATCATTTTCTTCGTCCTTTCGATAGTATTGAATAATCTCATTCAAGGTTGTTTTCAAAGCGTCGGATGGTAAGACGTAGTTGCTATGCATAAACTCTCCAAGCTAGATGGTTGAGGCTACTGATTAATAGTTATAGATGCGCCTCTTGGAGCATATTTTACACAGAAAAGGGATTTTTAGCAAATGTAAGTACTGGCTTTTAGGTGCATTGGTTTAACTTATTGAAAAAACAGATAATTAATGAAAACTGCTTGTAGAGGAAACTACTTCGCTTCATTCGCAATGACAGCGGGTAAGCCAGAGCTATACTATAATGGCAATAATTAGTTGAGCGCTTCATGACTAGAAAAGGTTTAACAATTACTTAATGGTGCTGGCACCCGGATTCGAACTGGGGACCTACTGATTACAAATCAGTTGCTCTACCAGCTGAGCTACATCGGCTTATGGTTGTCCGGTAGACAGGCTTGCATAGTTGCACTTTACTATTAATTAGGAATTATGCAAGTCTGGTTTTGTTTTTTTCTATGTGGGCTACTAGAGATTTTCTTTGCGCCTGATTATTGTACAGGTGATATCCGGCGTGCAGGTGGCGTGAGTCTGATTCTGGTAACCGTAGCTACTAGGGCAAAGATATGTCCTGTTTAGATGCGAACGGAGCTATGCTTTTTAAGTGAGAGTCCATAACTATTCACGATAGTATATATGCATTGAGATACATGAGAATGTAATGATTGTGTCGTAAATTTTAAAGAGGTTCAGGCTGGTGATATTTTTGCTCCCAAGTATAGTTCCGATATTTCTGTAGGATGGTAGGATAATATGGGTTTAGAGGCACGCCCTAGATCCCTCTAAAACTTTGTTCTGATTTTTTATATCAATAGAGGAATATTTTTTCAAAAATTCGCCATGCCTAAATTGATCTATGGGGTTCGTTATAAATTTGACAAGCAAAATAGCAGCCCCTGTTGAAAATAAGATAACATTATAAGCAACATACTGAGGTTGAGATATCTTTAATGCCAAAGCAATGCATGAAAAATGAATCAAATAGACCGGGTATGAAAGTTCACCTATATATCGATCATTTTTTGAATTTTTAAAATGAAGAAACAAGTAGGGTAATGATATCGTAACAAGTGCGACAAAAAGCCAATATTCAAAAGTAGTACGAGGAGTCATCTTTCCCCATAGACCATGATAAATAAATATTCCATAAATAAGAATGCAACTTAAGAATAGGTATGCAGTTTTTTTCAAATCAATGGATGACAAGCTTTGTACATATGGATAAATAAGGCGGTGACTCAACGTACCTAAAAGAAATAACCCAAGTTCAGTGGGAAAAAATGAATATTGCACACTGTAGCTGTGGTTATTATAACCCAGATAATAGAATACTATTCTTAAGAGAAAGGATAATGAGCATAGCGTTATAATGATTTTTATGTTTTTAGTCAGCAAAAAAGGTACTAATAAATAAAACGTCAGCTCTAATGATAATGTCCAAGCCTGTTCTAAAATGTCAAAACCATAACCTGCTAGATAAGGATCAGTTTGGTGAGTTAATGGATCGAAAATAAAAGATTGAGAGCTTGGATCAAAGCTAAAAAATCGGATTAAAGCTTGTCCAAAAATAGCGGCATTTGCAATTAGGTAAAATAGTTTATCTTCGATGCTCTTAAGTGAATTTAAAGCTTCGCTTGGAAAATGAAAAGGGTGCGGCGGTAGAATATTGATCGCAGCCAAAGAAAGTGCCAAGATGACGCAAAGCCAATATAAAGGATAGATACGTAAGAATCGACTTAAATAGAAGTTTTTGATGA
>DHJK01000202.1 GCA_002404295.1 Legionellales bacterium UBA4722 | reverse complement strand
ACTTAATCCTTTTTCTTTAATATGAATATAAGAAAATTTCACTCTTAATTCTGCAAAAAGTTGCCGCCAAGATTTTGCGGGTTTCTTCTTATTATATTGTTTAACTGTAGCTTGCAAAGGAATCTCTTGTTTTTTAACAGGTTTCTTGTTTTTTTCCATCCGATCTTTCAATTTATTTTTTACAGGAGGAGAGATTGCATGCTCTGTAGTGTGATTTTCTAAGAAATTTTTTACTGAATTAACCGCTTTCAAAGCAGCGCCCACTAACGAACCTAATGCTATAAAAGCTCCTGAAAATGCAATTGCTGACGGCATGCTCAGCAACTTAAATTCAGCAGGAGTAATAAGAGATAACCCACTCTGTAGGAGTACATACCCTATGACCATCATAGCAAAGAAAAAACGTAGATCATATTTGAAAAGTTTTGTATCAGGAACAAAGTTTTTATCATTATTTTTGCTTTCTCTGGGTTGCATTATTAATCTCTCCTGTCGAAAAATATATGACGGTAATTATCTGTAGGACTACTCAAAATTGTATGCGTGCTGCATATCTTTTATAACTCATTGCATTCTAGGAAGACAAACAGGAGCGCAAGAAAGCGATTTTTCTTCGGGGCGTGGTGCATGATAGAACAAAGCGCTAGGCGTTTCAGAAAGTAATGCAGTGATGGCTGGGCGAGTATTTTTCAGTAAATTTTTTTTATGTACGTAGATCAAAGCATCAGCGACAGCTTTAGGATTATTTTCGGCATTAATAATGGATTTACAATTTATTGCCGTGAGCAAACCTTCGTCTTCTAGTATGATAAATGCTTTAGCAATCATGCTTGGGGATTGGCAGTGAGGATTGCCGATAGCATCTAAAATTTCGTTCTTTTTTAACAGATGGGGATAAGGTAATAATATTTTTATTGCATGACATACTTCAATTTTATTAAAAGATTCATTGATCACAGCTAGCATATAATGTGTCAATTTCATGGACTCTGAGCTCAATAACGCTTTAATAAAAGAATATATTGCTGTGGACTCTTTTCCTGCCCAAGCAATGGTTCTTTGAATTTTCTCATATAACTTATCATGTTTATTTTTGAGATGAACAAATTGCTTGTCAAACTCTATAAGTGTAGTGGCAATACGATAACAATATTTACTTTTCTGTGAGACAATCCATAGAATTTCATCTGTTAATAACATAGCCTCTTTTAAATCACGGCATGCACTGTCTGCATCTCCACCCGTATAAACAATGACGGCGCCTTGTCTTCGTATGTATTTGTCTCGCGTAGATTGATATCCGGAGAGAGGCTGAGATTCTAAGTAATAACGAATCGTGTTAACCATTCCATTTTGTAAAAAGAATGGATGGGGATAGGATTTTAAATAGCTTGAAAAAGCTCTTAAGGTTTGTTCATTTTCTATTTCATCCATTTCAATCAAGTATAAAAGAGTATTGCTACCTAGCTTTTGTTTTGCACTGTAAATAATAGCTTTCATTGCTTTTTTTGTCAGTTGTAGTTTAGCGCGACGATGCTCTACTAGTAGCTTCCCTATTTCTGCCGGATCTGTTTCGTAATTTTCTATTGACGAAATTTTAGCTTTTTGACAAATAGTTGTGATAGCAGCTCTTATGGGCGCTGGAGTAGAAGCAATTGTTTTGATTAGCGAAAAATTTTCTTCAAGGGTGATTTCAAATTCTTTTAACAATATCAGCGTGCCGCAGATCATGTCTGATGTTGTACCTGCGTTCTCTTGAGCGAACAGATTGGCTGCGAGAAGTAAGGGTATTTTTTCTTTTTCTTTTATAATAGGCTTGACTATTATTAAGGCATTAACAAGATTAGGGGCTTGTAAACCTGCATTGAGAATGTGATTAGTCAGGGTGGGTGTAGATGGTATACCTTCAGATTCTAATGCCAAAAAAGCCTTGTTGTGTGCCTCTACAGACGAATGCATGATAAAGATAACCTTGTTGAAGTAACTCCAATGAATATTAGACTTGATATCAAGTTGAGCAGCATAATCTAAGAAAAGTTTTTTTTCAACAAGCAAGAAAGATAAATGTTTTAAGCAATCCTGATAAAAGTGCCGCCAACATAGCGGCTCTGCCGCAATAACAATGCTGACATGTTAAAGTTATTGCCACGCTAACGACCGGATTGATCAAATGATAACATTTAAGTGGCGGGGTAAATTCTCGTCCCAACTACGAGCGCCCTCAAACCACTACTATCAAGGCGTTCAACTTTTAGGGAGGGAGCTCTTAGCGCTCCCTCTCTAGCAATTTGACAGCCGCAAACCCATTCAAATCAATGTCGCCCAGCTCCATGGGAATTATATCTAGAGTTTTCTGGATTCCTGGCTGGTGGCTGTGCAGGTTGAGGATGCTGCTGTCCCTGTGCTGGATATTGTTGATATTGCGTGCGCTGTATTGGAGATTGTTGAAACACCGCATGAGTGTAACCGCCCTGCGTATAATAACTTTGGGATTGTGAGCCCGAAGTTGTTGCTGGTATTGTTGGAGTGGAAGGATAAACTAAACTTGCAGCAGGATAATTGCTCGATCTTGCAGTTGCTTGATTCATATTATTCTGCTGCAATTGTTTTTGTATGTCAGATTGCAATATCTCTTCTCTTCGTTGCAAACAAGCACTATATGCTGCATCAGTTAAAGACCCATTTGTTTTTGCAGAGACTGCATCTACATAAATACCTTCTGCAAATTCTTCAATAAGATCATAAGCCAGTGCAATTTTAAGCATTTTGGCGTGGACTATATCGTAATCGATATTAAGATTTGCAGCGATTGCGTTGTCATATGCTTTAGTTGCACACTGGAGAAGAAATTTTATTATTTCTATATTGACAGTAGTATTTTCAGGAGAGAAAAAACGTGCCATAGACATAATAGCTTCGTGAATTTCCCAATGAGTGGCTTTTATTTCTTGAGGCACTTCGGTTGAGTAAAAATCCCAGGCAGCCTTAGGCTCACCACACCGTATCAATGCTTCAATGACCATAAGGTAAGACTTATCATTTGCCCAATCTCTCCTTTTAAGGTGCTCATAAAAGACAGCTACATTCTGTCTTTCTTTCCTTTTGCCACTAATTTCGATGATGATATTATAAGTTTGAGTATTGGTAGCTAGTAATTTTTCAGCTGCATCAAAAGATAAAGTGATAAGGTCCGGTCTATTACAGTTATATGCTGCTATGATTAATGCATTATAAATCCTGAGATCAACAAGTTTTTCTTGTTGCGCTATGTTATACATCGCGTCCAGAAAGGATTCATCATATGTTGATTGAATTTGCATGATTATATCTTCAATTTCTGAATTTTCAACATTTGTTTTTGTTTCTTCAGGTTGCTCTGTTGTGGGTGGTTTTGGGAGTAATACTAGGTAATCTGATTTTATTTCTGGTGTTGTGATATTTGCAGTTGTTTGTGATGCATAAGGTGGTTCCGAGAAAAAAGATGAGCCATAATATTTAGATGCATTCGAGCTATCAAAAGAATTTGGAAATTCATCGTGTAAAGCACTAAAGATTATTTCGCCAGTTTGATCGCTGTAAATTTCTTCCGCCATAGATGGAGAGGTTATCTGATTTGGCGCTAATGTACTTTGTGTGTGTACACCTTGTGCTGGCTCTTGAATCTGCTTGGGTTGGGCAGCTTCTAATTGCTTTTCTTCAGTGGATGTTATAGCTTGTGTGTCTAGATTCTCTGTTTGCTCAAGTGCTTGTGAAACAGTATTTTCTTCTATTAATGTCGGCGTCAGGTTATCTGCTTGCTGTAGAAATATTTTCAAGGGCTGTCTGTAGACTGGCTTTTTTTTTGCGGGCATATGGAATAATCTCCTCGATTTATTAGTTTATTTATTAAAGGGAGATGATGCTATCAAAGTTTCGGATAATATACAATTTTAGATGAATAGACTTTATTTTGACCATAGCTATTTGTTTGCAGTGTTGCTTAATACATAAGCTGGAATTAAAAAAAATTGTTTAGTAGCCTCCAGCTGCATCTATGGACTCGGCTCGAATTGCAACAATTAAATCAAATCTAAATAGATAGGTTTTGCAGTCATCTATTCAGCTTATTATCAGTTATCATTTTAGCTCTGATCCTCATGGTGATTCGCGCGTTCT
>DHJK01000109.1 GCA_002404295.1 Legionellales bacterium UBA4722 | reverse complement strand
ATTAGAAATTTATTATAGAAGAATATATTTGTGAATTGATTAGTTTTGATGATAGTCTCAACTAATTCTTTTGATTGTTTTATATTCTTTTTCTTCTAACATTCGTTGCAAAGAAAGAATCTTGCCTTTCAATATATCTCGCTCAGTTTTTGAGGTTTGCAAGGCAACATGTGCACGTATTTTTGCATCTTGGGGTGTGCGATACAAACCAAGAAGCTTTGCAATATCTCGATCTGCTGTTCCTTTTTCACCTTTTGCTTCAGGCTGTATGTGAACAACTGCTTTTTTTGATTTATCGATTTTGTCATACGCTTTTTGCGGCTGCATGTCCCAATTAAATATAACGACGATGGGTTTAATGATTAACCACGGAATATAGTTCAGTAAAGGGATTTTATAAATAATATTTAACAAGGGAATTTGATCAATCATTTCATCGGTGATATCACTAAAAGTACGGTCTCCAAAGTAATAGACTCCTTGTGAAGTATTGTGGGCAGAAACACTGGAAGGGTTCGTTATCTTATATTCCTCCTCATAGTAAACATTAATTTTTTCTACAGTCAGCGCTGCAACAGCCGCACCCATACTCATCCCTGATAAAGTAATTTTGTTGGGTTCAACACCCTTATCAATTAAAAATTTGGCTTGTTGAAACATAGCATTGATAAGATCATCTTGATCGATGACATATCCTTCGCTTTCACCCACACCAGGCGGGCTATATGTAATAATAGTTCTATTGCTGTTTTCTGCAATTTTTTCTAACTCTTCGAAATGACGCGCACATCGACCGCTCGTCCCTGCAGAATGTATAGTATAATATTGAGAGTTTACCTCTTGGTTTTTTGGTTCAAATATAAATGTTTCAAGTCCACTTCTCATCTTGCATGTATAGTTTAATTTTGATTCTTCATTATTTTTTGTTTTGAAAAGATTATTCCATACAGCTTTGCTTGAAGGCAAAAAAGAAGGAAAAATCTTTGATATAAAATTTGCTATTCTCCCTGTATAGATTGCATTTCCAAAGGTGTAAGAAAACGGAGCCGTCAAAAAACGCACCCATGAGGGGCGAAAACGATAGCTTTTTGAAATAATGGCCATAAAGTCCCAGATTAGATAACTAAAAAATTTACAGAATCATACAACATAAGCAGTAAAATCTACTCGCTCTTAAAATCTTATTAACTGGTTCTATTTCCCATTGGCATTAATTGCTAGTTTTTGACCGAGCAGAGGCTTATCTTCTTCAACGCTTTGCCTGAAAAGCGAAAAACAACTTCCCCCTACTAATAAGCCGCCTACGCCGATTAAGCATAAAGCGACAGCAGGTGGCGCCATAGAGAAAGCAACTACCCCAGCGAATGAACAGAGCAAACCTATAGAACTTGAAAAATATATCAGGTTTAAGTAAGTCCACACCGATTTTTTTAAATAATCTTGCAAGATAATGAGATTATTTCTTTCGGATATAATTTTTTCAAGTGCTTCGTCCGAAATCTTGCCAAGACATTCATATGCTTTTGCTTTTATTTTTTTTCTTTGGACATCAATGCACTCACTTAGCGGTCTACCAGGTTTATAATATGTTGACAAAGTTTTTTTAACACCATTACGCATGTAAGGAACTCCACCTACCACAACAATCATATGATCTTCCAAATTTCCTTGGGTAGTTAATTGCATATCCTTAAAAAAAGAACTAAATTGCAGCAGATTTCGATGCACCGCCTCCACTTCAATTAATGATTGATTAAGAGATGCTTGATCTAACAAAGGAATTCCTAAATCGTTACGCTTCTTATTATTAAGGTATACTTCGATTATTTCATTTTCTACATATGCTTTATATGAATCATATGTTGTATTTCCTACTTTTCTAGGACGTTGCGGCACACTAGAAAATTGCTGATGAAGATCGTCTGTTTCTGATGCAATTTTTGCAAGCCGAGCAGCAAAAAGCCCACAATTCTCACTGTCTGTTTGAATACCTAAGGCTGTAAAACTCAATTTAGCACTAGGACAATTTTTTTTGATGGTTGCAAAAGCTGCTAAATACGTTTCTGGATAATCGCTTGGATCTAACAAACAAAATTCTAATTCACCGTTAATTATACGAACGTCACCTGCCATCCAATGAGGCGGCGGACCTATTCTAGTTGGATACGCTTTATATCTAAAAACAAATTGAAATCGTGTTCCCTCTGCATAATTTTTTTTAGCTGTTTCTAATTGCTGTAAAAATTGTGTTAATTCAGATAGATCTCCATCTTTATCATCTGCGCTTGAAACAACAAAACAATTAAATGGGCGTGTAGGTTTATTCTCTGCATGTCTTTCAGAAATATGTTGCTGCATGCTGTATATGACCACAGCCATTTCTTCAGCAGAAAGAGAGCTGCTTTCATAACTTTTAGCTTTATCTTCACCGGGATTAAATTTACATAAAAGCTGCTGCTTAGATGATTGCATTTCGTGCCCCGCTTAAGAGTAGTAAAATATGATGCATAGTATATCATATTGTACATTAAACAATCAATCTATTTGCTTTTTCTCGCAATTCATTGAATAAATACATAATTCAGACTATTTTTTATGTGTAAGTAGTATGACGAAAAAACCTGTTATTGCTGCTTATGAAAACTATCGTCCTTAAACAACAACATTTGTCTAGCTGCTGGTATATGCTATGTCTGCATATGAAGACTCTGGTTTCAATATTAAAAAGCCAATGCAAACACCGAACATAACAGCAAGCGCTATAAGGGTTGCGATTAATAACCATCTTTCCTTAAACCGCCGTAGCTTTGCATCTTCCTGCGTTTCCTGTGGATTTTTGTTAATAGTGATATATACATCAGGATGATGAATCCAGTCATCAAGTCCATACTGTTTATTTTCATTCATAGAATAATATCACTCACCTTGCGGCCGCTTTTATCAACCACGGCTAATTTATTACCCCCTCTTTTGCTATCAATAGCAACGTGCATGAGAAACAACGCTCTCATGAAAATATCACTTTTTGAAGTGTGTTCAGCTTCTGACATTTCTTCAAATTTATTTGCTAACTCAGGTGACATTTCAACAGAGAATCTCACCATATCTTTACTCATAAAATATCTGTTTAAACATGTTATTTTCTAATCATTATTATACACAAAAAACAGACACTTTCTATGTGATATTATAAAAATTTCTCTCCCGCTTCAGAGCTAAAACAAACTCTTATTGCTAAAGGGAAGCTTCTAATTTCAACTGTCGACAAAATGTCGATAGTTGAAAGCTACAGAGATTAAGAAAATTAAAAACAACATTTATTTCAACTATCATTCTTAGCCTAAATTAATCTCAACCACAGCTGCACAATAGTAATTCTTGGTTATCTTCAGACAAAATATGAGCAAGTGATTTCATAGAAGGAAACCAAATTTTTGGCTCATCTGCTTTTGGCTTATATTCACCTTTTGCTATAGCTATAGTTCTTTTTTTAAATGCTTCAAGTGGCATGATGCCAACTCTGATAACTTTAAATTTATTACGCATTTTTGCAACCCTCTTTCCATTTTTTAACTACGATTTTTTTGAAATCAGCTAATCTCTTCTTTCCCTGTAGGCCTTACCATCTAATGACTTTAATTTCAGTTGTCGACAACTCAGCTCCGTCCTCATTCTTCACTCTAAGCTTTATTTTATACCAGTAATCTCTTGGATTTGTGGTATCTGTTAAGGTTTGGATCACATCTATGACTGAAAACCACCTAGCATCATCTGTGAAAATGCGGCGTATTTTTTTATCATGAAAAACGACGATATGATTTTTGGTTTCAATTTTTTTGTTCGTTATTAAGCCTCTTTCATTTTCAAATATTATTTAGGTATGCTTATTCAATAGGTTAAAGGAGGGGTACAAATTGTACCCCTCCTTTGTATTTCGTAAAAATCTTCGCCATATCTTAAAATCACGACGGAAGATTACGTTAATATTTACTTATCAGATGCCCATACAGCCACTTTCATTTATGACTGCAAATTTTTTGGTAGGTGATTTCTGAGTACTGCGATGCCGTGGCGCAGTTTTTTAACGCCGCCTACTTTGTAAACAGCCTGACTAAACATCTTATCTGTTAATTCAGGCAGCTCGTCGTATTCCTTTTTTTTAATACGATGAGCATCAACCTTCTTCAAATTGCTTTTGATATTTTTTGGCTTCGCGCGCATTTGTTTTCCTCATTGAAAAAATATGTTTGGTGTTACCACGCTTAACATAGCCAACAATAACCATACGCCCAGCTAAATGGCCGACAGCTATGGTACGTTTCTTTTGAGCAAAAGCTATTTCAGTTTTCCTAGGATCACCATTTTGAGCAATAAGGTAGCGGGCATAGCGAGCAAGCTTGACATCATCTACTTCCCGCCGACCACCAGAACCCAGCGAAACCATTTTGTTGACGTCAACAAAATGGTCAGTCATTGCATACCCTGAGTTTTCACAGGCTTGTATAGCTTTCTTAATAACGAGTACAAAATTTCTCCACTCGTTATAACCCAACAGGCTCTGTAACTCACGGGCATACCAATACTCAACCCCATCCTCTCTTTGGGCTACATTCTCAAAACCATGATGTAATTGGGCAATCAGTTGTTTTTCCATACAACGATCCTTAAAATAATTCTTAACTTAAATTAACCTCAACATTTTACTATACCCATTTGTAATTCGCGGAAATCTCCGCCATACCTTAAAAGCATGGCGGAGAATTACGTTAATATTTACTTATCAGATGCCCATACAGCCATTGCGTTTCTTGCATGATACCGCTAAGAGTCCAAAAGTAATTATTGATAGTCTCAAGACCAACTGCCTTCTTTAAATTTTTTTGAAATCAGCTAATCTCTTCTTTCTTAATTTGCTTTTGTGTCTGCCCTAAATAATTCTGCTTAGTTGTGACTTTTTTCCCTATTCGCTTCTCTAAATCTTCTCTCGCATTCCCAGCCACTTCACCACCTGAGCGCGCAGCAGAACGATTCTCTTCAAATCCTTGCGCATCTTCCTTGCGTGCAATCTCCGTGGTAGATGCCTCACCCAGCATAGTAAAAATCAGCTCAAGATCCGTCATATGGTCACGTAAGTTTTCACGTTCTAACCCTTTAAGAGTTTTATACTCAGAGGGTGTGAGCCCAAACGTTGCCTTAGAAATCTCAGCTGTTAAAATAGAATACTCTGACTGCCCACCCACATCACGATTTCTCCATTCCTCCGTTAGCTCTTCGCGGATTTGAATACCGCGCATTCTTTTTTCAATCCATGCATCATCGTAGCCTTTGGCTTTGTATATTTCACGCGCGCGTTTAGAAGCTAACTCTGGGTCTTCAATTTCTTGCACGCGCTCGTAGCCCACTTTGGCTAACCAGCATTTGAATGGTTCTGCTTTTGGGGAGGGTATTGACTGAATGATACGAAACACTCCCTCCGTATTAGCACAATTAAGTTGTTGCATGCCTCCTTCTGTTTCAACGAAAAGAAGAGTCACAAATTCTTCCCACCCTTTAGATAACTCTTTATCTCGACTACGCATTCTTTTGACATACTGGGAAGCATCCGCCGTATCAGTCAAAGCTGTAATTACATCAGTAATAACAAACCACCAGGCGTCCTCGTGTAATACGCGACGTATTTTTTTATCATTAAAAATGACGATATGATTTTTGGTTTCAACTTTATTGCTCATTATTCAGTCTCCTTCATGTTCAAATATTATTTAGGTATGATTATTCAATGAGTTAAAAGGGGGGGTACAAATTGTACCCCCCCTTTGTATTTCGTAAAACACCTCCGCCATACCTTAAAATCATGACGGAGAATTGCGTTAATATTTACTTATCAGATGCCCATACAACCATTGCGTTTCTTGTATGATACCGGTAAGCGTCCAAAGGTAATTATTGATTGTATCAAGACCAACTGCTTCTACATCCGCAAGAGTCGCTATGACGGCTAATGCTTCTGCTTGGCAAAGACAGCGGGTGATAGAGGAGGTAAGCTGCTGTTGGCTTAGTCCTGTTTTAAGGAGATAAATATCATTAGGTGAGGAGCTTGATTGAATAGTCATGGGATAATCCTTCAAAAACAAAAAAAACCGCATACTTTCGGGTGCGAGTACCGCTTAGTGTGTTTTGAAGCACTGGAGATAAAGATAATACCAAATGATATGGCGGTCAAGAATTTTAATGACTAAGCATACCTATCTGTTATCCATGACGAAATTCATTCTGCAATTCTAAATGCTTTTCTTTAAGTATATTAATAGCATTACTTACCCCATATTTTTTTTGTTCTGTGTCTGACGATATTGATAGACATTTCTTCAGAGCTTCATTATAGCCATCTTCATTATAATGGAGCATGGCCATAGTTTGTTGCTTATGGCTTATCAAGAATCGAGCTTCATCGAGTTTTGTTCCTGTTATATTTTTTCTGATTATGGCTTCGATAGTAGTGAAATCATCTTGGGCGAGCTTCTTAACCATTGCATCGCGTTCTTGGATATACCAGGGCATGTTTTTCATTGTGACGAACACCGTGTCAAGGTGTAAACTATCTAGGGTATCTGGGTTTTTATTATCGAAATCAAATGCATTTTCATTGTCATAAGAAATTGCTCTTATTTCATTATCCGTTTCTTGGAAACCATAATTCCAGTTACCTGCATCCGAGTTTGCAAAAAATTCATTTAGATAAACAAGACTGGCAAGGCCAGTGAATTTTTTTGTGATTCCATCTTTAGTTAAAGTGCCATCTGAATGAAGAGTAAACCCATTAATGGTGTAAGAACCATTTTCTTGTATACTGATAGCGTCATGCCAATGTTTAAAATGAGTAAAATCTCTTCGAGCAATATAATAATCATCTTTATCTTGAACAATATCCTCATCAGCTGAATAATTCATAAGATACTGTTCTATCTCTGATATTGTTTTATCGACTTGCGCTTTATATAAACCTCGTCGCATGACTAAATGCCATTTATTATTTTCATAAGTAGAGTCGGATTGACGGTCATTTATTTTTTCTTGCGCTTTAAAATGAGCGCGGAAAATTAGAGGGTCACTAGTTTTAGTAGGAACGAGATTAATAAAATCATCTAAGGATTTATAGTGATACTGAGTATCTGCATAGCTTATGTTTATACTTACCAGATTACATAATGCGGTAACTAAAATAAAAGTAACTATGGGTAATTTCTTTAACCTTTTTTTAGATCCACTGATCATCAGGTGCCTCTTTATAATTAACTTTACATTCTTAGTAGCATGATAATAGCACATGATGATCATTATACGTATAAATATGAAACAAAAAAGCAAACACTAAAACAGCGATTCCTGCTAGCTATACGATTTTTTCGTACAACTGAATAAAGTCTTCTTTTTCAACGAACTGTCTTTTAAATCAAACCAATAGCGCTGCGGGTTATTACTCCAATTTACAGGTTAAGTAGACCGACCCGACTGAAGAAAAATCAAATTTATAGAAGATGCTTATAGAATCTGTTAATAGCAATTTTTAGCATAATATGCTATTTTTCGTTATAGGCCAATTTTTCAGGAGCATTCAAAATGAATATTTCACTTACACCCGAACTTGAGCAATTCGTAAATGCTAAAGTTAACAGCGGTATGTACACTTCAGCAAGTGAAGTAATTAGAGAATCCCTCAGACTACTACACACTTATGAAGATTTGCAAAACCAACGCATTAAGCAGTTAAATCAAGCTATAGATGTTGGTTTAACACAACTAAATACTGGTAATACAGTTTTAGCGAAAGATAGTTATGATAGATTGAAGAAGAAAATCAATAAAATTGCCAAGGAACAAAAATGAAATTTGGTTATAAGGTATTACTTACTCTATTTTTTAATACAAAACGAGGAAAATAACAAATGCATCCAAGAACTGAGGATAAAAGCCAAATTACCGATGAAAAACGCAGCGGCATGATATTAGATTCTTATGCAAAATGTCTCTATTTTGCAGCAGCGGCTTACGAACAAGTAAAAAACACATTGCCATTAGGTGCGGATAATCATCCAGGAGATCATTCTAAAAACAAAGAAAAAGCTTTTCATGCAATAGAAAGAGCAGAAAAGATATTAAAATCCTATAAAGCGTGCAGCACCTCCAATGAAGACCTTGATCACAACGAACGCTTACTTCTTAATTATAAATGCTTAGCAGAAGTACATGCGAAATGCAAAGCTGGCAACTGCGAAGCGCAAGCAGCGATTGCTTTTACACATTTATGGCGATGCAATGTTCGGCCTATTAGTTTTGCAATAGTAGGAGAACTAGATGATATACATGCAGCTCATGCTTTTGTTATTGTTGGTGATATTAACACCCCTAATACCGCTATGGTTTGCGACCCCTATCATGATGAATATTATCCTCTGTCTCAATTTAATAAACGCATAGCTGCGGGTCGTTTTAATAAAAAAATAACAATGATCTATACCGGCGACTTGTCTGATAAGACAGATAGAATAAAAGAAATTTTTAAGTGTCAAATAATATTACCGCCTGACGTGAATGAATCAATTAATCTATTTTTCAGTCAATATTTCATGAAGGCTGGAAATTATGGTAAAGTTTTCTGGGTAGACTCTCCAATTTATACCAAACCTTTTGCAATACCCACGATCGAACCCTTAATCAAACCTACTCTTGAATTACTACCTTTAGGAAGCGTACATGAGAATGTATACCTGGGGGGAAAAAAATTACGATAACGGGATCAGGCTTGCGCAGTTGCGTAGACACTCCCATTTGCACTTAAATATGTACCGTATTATTCCATACTTAGGTGAACAAACTAGTTTCATTTTAAGCCTTTTTTATATAATATGAATATAAGTTAATCTATATAGACGGTGTAATAATGAAAAGTGCAGTCTGGTATAACCGATTTTTTGAAAATGAAGAGCAAAAAATACCCAACCCAAGCCCTGCAACAACAGAAAGCAATGCGTTCCAACTCAATATAGCGCTCCCTACTGCGGTAGACAATGATGCTGGCGCACCTTTTAGCACGCATTATTATAGCGTTGCTCACAGAAAAAAATGGTGTTTTCGCGCATCTCAATGCCGATCAGCCAACGATTTTTATGCATTGTATGCGGATATTGAAAATGAATATGATTATTTAGGACAACTGCAAAAATCCTTGTTAGACATGATTAAAAAGTATGAAGTTATCACTAACCAAACAGAATATAATGAAATCTATAGAAATATCTATTCATTAATTGAAGTGACTAAGGCGCGATTTACTGTCAT
>DHJK01000129.1 GCA_002404295.1 Legionellales bacterium UBA4722 | reverse complement strand
ATGTATATCAATTTATAGTAAAAGGTTTTTATATATTATAGATATTCGTAAATATCATTACATTTTACTTTTTATTAATTAAAGCATGGAGTTTGAAATATGAATAGAAAATTAAAATTAGCGATTGCCTTGTCAACATTAGTATTTTCCAGCGTTACCCTAGCAGCTCCAAATGATCGTATCTCACTTGATCCTATTTCTATGGTAAGTCCCGGCAAAGACGATACCACGTCACTTTCTAGATTATCAAAAGATAAATTTTACACGATCACTGCAGATTTGCAAAATACTAATAATCAGCTTGTAGATTATAAGATAACAACAGTTTACGCGTTGACACCTAAAGGCAGTGTTGGGGATGTTATTACTATAAGTGGC
This sequence comes from Legionellales bacterium UBA4722, assembly GCA_002404295.1. GTDB lineage: Bacteria > Pseudomonadota > Gammaproteobacteria > DSM-16500 > DSM-16500 > UBA4722. Next base: position 5,455 of record DHJK01000129.1, on the reverse strand, counting down.
GATGAGAGCGCAACGCTAACGAAAGATGGTGATGGCTATAGAGGCGTGCTAACGAAAGATAAGCCGGTTAAGCTTACTTTCAAGAATGTTAAAGCTAATAATGGACCAATCAATAAAGATCAAATTCAATTAAATAATCTCACTTCTTCTCAAGTAGGATCTGGCATTGAAATGAGAAATATTGTAGCAATTGAGCAAGCAGATAGCGGTGAAACTTCTGGCGTGACAAATTAAGTATCACAATGCAGTTAAATAAAAGGGAGATTAAAATCTCCCTTTTTTTATATATACCTCTTGTGAGTCTCTTGTAATTTTTTAATACGAACAAAAATACTAAAGTTATCTTAGTTTCTGGCGTTTATTGGAGAGCGAAGCAGCATGACGAAGTCACCGGTTAACGAGTTGCGGCAGGTTTCACTCAAAAAGCTTTGGCATAGATGCTGGTATAGATGAATTTTCTGCTACTAGTACGCGATTGAATCGATATGAAATGGGCAATTTATAATGATTGGAGTGCGTTTGCCATGAGTTAAGCTGCCTTGTCTTGGTGTTTATGCGCCCGTGATTTCTTTTTATCCTTCAGTAAAATATTTTGGATTATCTGAGGTTCTCGCTGGAGTAACAACAACAGTATCCTAGCAGGGCCATGGGGATGCCTGTTTCCTTGTTCCCAATGTTGCAGTGTGCGAATGCTGAAGCCATAGCAATCAGCGAATTCTTGCCTTGTAAGCCTGAGCTTTTCTCTAATAGTCTTTACATCAATGTCATCTGGTATTTTTACCTTATGAACATGAGCGCGCGTTTTTTGGCCGCGCATGTGTTTAATAGAATCCTCTAGGGCTGCGGTGATTTCATCGCCAATATTTCGTTTTTTAGTCATGTCATTTTTTCCTCTTTGTCTTGCATTCAGCTTTTAAACGACTTGTTAAGTCAATCATTCTGGCTTTCTGCTCATTTGATAAATTTTCTTGCTCGCCTTTTCCATAAGCGGTCAGTAAAAATAGGGGTGCTGAGTCGTTATAGAAATAATATATAACCCGTAACCCGCCTTGTTTTCCTTTCCCTTTGCCGCCCCAGCGTAGTTTTCTGATGCCACCTGTTCCTGTTATTTCGCTTCCGGCATCAGGGTGTCGAGCCAGAAAATTGATTAAATCGTCCCTTTCTTCAGGCTCTATGCATTTCCCAACTTGAGACAAGAATGGGGGAAGTTCTATTAAGGTTATCATTTACTTTTCCCTTATTATGCCCCATTGGGGCAGTTTATTCAATTAGTAATAGCAATTCTGAGGGGTAATATTGGATGAATCAAGAGACAAATCTAGGCAATCAGGAGAGGTTAAAATTTCTACATACTTAATTTCTTGATTTTATTGATGGGCACATTAAGACTCGAGCTGGGAGCCAAGGAATTATGAGATATACGAAAATAATAATCAACAATTTTTGGCGGAAGTATTATGATATTCATCGGTTAACCAGCAAGGAGAAATGATATGACTAAACGAAAAATTACAGTTAAAACGGGCAGCTTAGAAGAAGCAGCGGAAGAATTTGTTAACGTATGGCACCAACTAGAAGCAGGGGATATCATAAAAGTCGCTCCCGTCGAGAAAATTAGCTTTACCGATCCACGTTTGTTATTTAAAACATTAACAGCACGCCGATGGGAATTGCTCAATTATCTTCATGAGCAAGGAAAAATGAGTATTCGCTCTTTAGCTAATGCATTGCATAGAGATTATAGTAATGTTCATCAGGATGTGAAGACTTTAGCGCTATTAGGGTTGATTTTAAAAGATGAAGAAGATAATAAGTATCATGTGCCGTGGGAGATGATAGTAACTGAATTTACTTTGTTAACGAAAGCGAATCCGTGTCAGGATTTGTCTTATAAAAAGCATAAGGCGGGATGAGTTGTTAGGAGTATTGATAATTCTTAATGATTGCGATAATAGATGTGAATGTTCAATTGTGCGGGCGTGACCCTGACAGGTCAGCAGATAAATGAGGCTACCCGAAGAAGCACAGGATGCAATTATTCAAAGGTAAAATTAGATACATATAAGCGTATTGTGGGCTAGGACGATTAATGAAAGGTGCACGATTTCGTTCCTATATGAAATCATGCACCAACGAGCGTGCGTCATTAAATAAATAAGCTTATAATAGTTTCAAATAAAGAGTTAAATAGTGACGTTTCCCCAATTCTAAATACTAAAGTGAATTTATGAAATTTGAACGCGTTTCAACACAAGAAGCATTAGCATACAAAATCAGAAATCAAGATGAAAATAAAAAAATGCAAACGGTGCTCAATGATTTTTTATCAGAAAAAATCGTTGCTTCTTATAAATTAGTAACTAGTGACAATAATAAAACGAATGATCATTCCTATGTTATTTTCATCATTGCTCTGCCTAAGCGAATAGAAATGACATTTGTGCCACGATATGGGAATGATCAAAAAAAATTATCTGTTCAATTAATTAATCCTAGAGAGCAAATGCTAGCCTGGGTCGATAAACAATTAGAAAATACGGCTGACGATTTTTATGAAGAAAAAGCGGATCGCAGCGGCAATGTTGAGTTTAATTTTATTGGCAATGAATCTTCTTGGCCTTTTCAAGATTTTTTGTCTTTAATAAATAAAATGCCAGCATTCACAAGTATTCCCAAGGCTCAGATGACGTCCAATAAGAAAAATGAATGTAATAATGACGAAGAGCCATCATACGATAATTATTTTGGTTTTTAAGCGAATAATAGAAGTAACATTATGTGCAAACGAGCTAGAGAAAGTCTTGCTTCTAATTATTTTAAGTTAGCTAGTTATTAGTTTGCATCAAAAAATTGATCAAGCGCTTCGATATGCATAATTGCTAGACTAACAAAATCTTTTAAAATTGTTAAATATTCATAAATTGTTAATTTGCTTAGTTCCAAAAAATTGGCTTGTATCCCTAGGTTAATTAAAGCTTCTGTTTTAAAGAGAAGTGAATTAATTTCTTCAATTATTTTGAATTGGTTGATTTTTAGAGTTGATAAATCGTCTGATTTTTTGTCGATCATGGCCAGCTTCCTTATATGCATTCTGTTTCAAACTCGGCTTGTCATCTTTTTTGCGATTAAAAACATCTTAATTTTTCTTGCTTTCCATGCTAAGGAATCCTTAGTATCTTGTCAACAAAAAAACTAAGATTATCTTAGCTTCTGTTTATATTTGTGAGCGAAGAAGCATGACGAGATCGCCAGTGAGTAAAAGGCTTAAAGAGGCGCGAATTGCAGCAGGTTTCTCACAAAAAAGTCTTGGTATAGCTGCTGGCATTGATGAATTTTCTGCTAGTGCGCGAATGAATCAATATGAAACAGGCAAACATGCACCTGATTACCTGATGTTAACCCGCATTGCCAAAATTTTGAAAGTTCCCACGGCTTATTTTTATACAGAGTCGGATGAAATGGCAGAGCTTGTTAGGATATATGGCAGATTGAAAAAGTCAGAGAAGGCAGGGTTGATAAAAAAATTAGGGGATTGAGGGTGTGGTTGATTTATTGCCGTGTTATCTCTATTAGGAGGGCAAATCGAAATGAACGTAAAATCTATATGGCTGCTCTTGCGATATACGGTTAGAGACATGAAAAAAAGCGTGAGTGAGCATTAAAGCCGCATTTAATAGTCTTGCGGCCTAATGAATTATATCAATTTCGATAAAATGGGGTCAGGTGTGCGCAATTGAATTTTCAATCTAATGCTTAGTTTTTGTGATTATAGATGTGAATGTACAATTGGGCAGACCTGACACCATTTCACCGTAATATTTTTAGGCGGTTAGTAAGATTGCTTTGCTTTTAATTTCTTCATGAAGGTCGAGAAGTTGATTTTTTATTTTTTCTATGAAGTTATAAAATTCCATATAATCATCTTTTAGTCCGCTTATTTCTCTTGTTATATAAATCTCTTCAACAAGTCTTTTTAAGATATTAAGCTTATTTTTTAAATTTGGGTAGCTGATTTCAGCTAGAATACTAAACTGATAGAAGATATTCAGCCAGCTAATATCAAAAAACTGACTAAATGTTTTGTTTTTTAAGTTTAGTAAATTAGCAAAGTTTGGGGGTTCAAATTCTTCGTCGTAATATGATCTCTCTTTGTATTCCTCATAATTTTCACATAAAGCCTTTTGTGATGCTAAAAATAGGCTTATTTCTCTTAATAATTCAGAGCTTAGCTTGAAAATTTCTAAAGATCGATCTCTGGTTTCTTTTGCCGAATCACGACGCAGCATAAATTTATGAGCAATGTAACTGCCTATTATTACACCGATTATCCCGCTGATGAAATTTAAATTAAGAAACGTATATAATACATTAAGACTTTCGTGATTGCCATTCATCATGTTGCCTCCTTATAGCTTATGGCTCATTTACAGTTATGAATAAGCTTTTTATGGATAAAGTAAATTAATAAAATAACGATCATTATCGAAATTAATTTTAACTAACTTATGCTACTGCTTTTTCCCATTTGTCATTTTTCTCCTGAAACTCAATTTTATGTTGCTTAGTAGATTGTGTATCGTTTGCATCCAAATCAGATATTTCATTAATCATGTTATATGCAGTACAGTCTTTATCTTTATCAAGATATGTAAAAAATATCATTTTTAAAAAATGATCTGCTGTTTTTGAAATAGGAGTTTTATTTTTTTCCCAGCCTAAGACCGATTGATATTCAACGCCCAATAGTTTTCCCAGTGTTGTCTGAGACAGGTCCATAGTTTTTCGTATGAACTGCACTTCCTTTCCTGTTAGTAGACCGCTTTTAAATACAAGAGATTTTCCAATATCATAGTGCAATTTATGAATATTATGGATATGGATTATTTCTTCACCATTTTTTTGTTTTGTAATAGTAAATCCATTTATTAGATAAATGTTATCTAGTCCGCATTCTGTATAATGATATTCTTTCATATTACCCCCTTCGTGACTTTGATAGTGATATTGGTTTTTTTATAATTCGATCACTGTAATTAATAAAAGTGATTCATCAAATTTAATGCAAACTACAATTCTTAATTGCCTCCCCGCAATATTTTTCTCGAGAGTTGTTTCGTAACCGCCTCCGTTATTGTAAGTTAAATAGGGTTCCTCTGTAACTCTGCCTTTTAGTAGGCAATTAATAATTTCAGGTGTTGTAATGTCACGTTCTTTCATCCTGATCTTGCTGTGTGTTGAGTAGATAATTCTGCTGTCTTCAGTTAATCGTTTTATGATTACTCCTGCTTCTTTGCAGGTGGGTGCTTTGTCGTGCGGGACAATGGGCATAGTTTAAATGTCCTTTATTTTGATTTTGAATTATCCTTTTTTCAGCATCCTTTATATAAAAAGTATATATATAAAATTCACATATATCAAGATTAAAGTATAAATATTTGTATTAACTGGGTGAGGG
>DHJK01000177.1:263-9748 GCA_002404295.1 Legionellales bacterium UBA4722 | reverse complement strand
GCAAATTTATAGTCAGGAATTTTATTTAACCATAAGGATATGCAATATGAAAAATCAAGACAAGCAACAGAATGATAAGGGACGCGATCAAAGTCGAGACCGTGATGATCAAGGACGCGATAATGATAGGCAAAAACCGGATAATTCTGTAAATAAGACAGAAAAAAATCCTAGCAAAGATCCTCGACATGACACTGGATCATATGGTGATGGTAAATAGTTTTTTGATTGAATGTAAATACAGAGGATTAAGATATTTTCGTCCTCTGTGTTTACTTCTTTCTTTAAGTGAACCGTTACTTTCTTATCAAAAAAAGAAATAAATGATTTCTTAAATCGTAATGGTTGGAAAGATAAGTAATTATTAACCGTTTACTCAGCTAATATGGGGGATCAATACAATGAAATATCTTATTGCTTATTTGCTTGGTGTACCTTTAGGCGTTTTAATTCTTATTTATGTAATTTTTCATCTTTTCTAAAAATACGTTATTACTGTAGTGTTTGAATTATGACTATCAAATTTATATGGAGTTTTATATGACAAATGAACAGTGCAATATCCCTATACATCATATGTACCATTTAAAACGTATCTCGTGGAGCGCAATTGTTGTAGGTGCTTTAATAGGTACTGGATTAAGTTTTTTGCTTAATTTATTTAGTGTAGCAATTGGTCTTTCTATTGTTAAAACGACGCATGATGGATTGGTCTCTTTAGCGGTAGGTGGCTTTATAGGACTATTGATCGGCGCAATTGTTGCTATGTTTTTTGCAGGATTTACAGCAGGATATCTTGGTCGTCCATACTCTATGAGACGTAACTTAGGTGTTGTATATGGATTTACAACATGGTGTTTAGCATTCGTTCTAATGATGTTGCTAGCCTCACATGTGGGTCGCTATGTAACATCCTACTCAAGCTTTATTGTTAATCCAACACCCGTAGTATTTACGAATAACCAATCAGTACCGGTAATCAGTACAAATACATCCGGCTCCGAAGTAGTCGTTAACAACCAATCAGCGACTAATAATCTTGGTTATAGTGCTTTTCTCATCTTTATATTATTTTTTGTCGGCGCCATTTCCAGTTGTTTTGGTGGGCACTACGGGATGACATGTAAAACATGTAATGATGATTGTAATGTTCAATAGGATGTTATTGAATATTCACTTTTTAACATAAGGATCTATTTATGAAAAGTTATCGAAATTTACTAGCCGCAGGAACTTTAATTGGTGATAAAGTAGTAAATCAACAAAATGAAGCTATTGGAAAAATCGAAGAGCTAATGATTTCAGTTGATGAGGGGCGAGTCAGCTATGCTGTAATGTCTTTTGGAGGATTCCTAGGGTTCGGTAACAAGTTTTTTGCTGTGCCATGGGCCACCCTTCATGTAGATGAAAAAAACAAATGTTTTGTAATTAATGTTGACAAGGAAAGGCTCAAAGAAGCGCCTGGATTTGATAAAGATCATTGGCCAGATATGTCGCCTGAATGGGCTGCTGAAATTAACACTTTCTATAAATTTACACCATAGTGATAGGGTTTTTTTCGCACAAAAAAAGCCATAATTGAACTTGTGGCTTTTTTTTCGTTAATCTCCTTAACAAGGGATCATAAATCTAACCTCGAAAACCGATTTAGGAAGATCTTCTACAGTGCCGTATATTGTAGAGATATAGCTTTCAGAAGACAGACTGAAGCTGTTAGCATAGATAGTACAATCGCGAGATTGCTTTGCGGCAGCCCGTGCCATCGTGATGCCGGCCAGTGGTTCAGTCGCAATGAATGCACATTTTCTTAAGCGATTAAGGATAATCATGAAAATTTTTGAAAAAAGTAATCTAGTTAAATCATCTGGCGATGGCACTACAACTTTTTATAAGTCTCCCACTAATTTCATTTTTTTATTTGCAATCATTATTATTATCACGATTAGTGTTGTGTCTATTTTCCAATTTTATAATTTACTTAAGGCTACACGCTGGGTTAATCATACCTATCAAGTTTTAATGACCACTGATGAGGCGCAATACCTGGTCACATCGATAGAATCCAGCCAGCGCGCCTACTTACTATTTGATAAGAAAACATTTATTGATGATTTAGGCGAGAATACCTTAAATATCAAGAAATCGCTTGATACTCTTCGTAATCTAACGGCAGATAACCCTATACAGCATGAAAGAACAGAAAAATTAACTAGCTTGATAAATAAACGAATTCAAATCCTAAATGAAGTAGTGCAGTTGAAAATTAACCACAAATTTTCAACACCACAAGCACTGGATATGTTTAATAGTGGCCAGCGTATTTCTAGTGAAGCCAGATTAATGGCAAATGAAATAAGAGCAAATGAATTAGTCTTGTTGCAAGATCGTACTACGGCTGAAACAACTAACACTGAAATAACCAATTTAATTTTTATTGTCGGACAAACAGTGAGTATCGCCTTTTTATTAATATCATTTATATTGTTCAATCGAGAGCTGGTGATAAGAAGATTTACTGAGTTAAAAGCAAATAACATTAAAAGCCAATTGAGAAGCATTATCGAAGAGGCGCATGATATGATTGCGGCCCTAGATCTAAATTATCGATTTATTATCTTTAATGATGCGTATAAAAAAGAATTTGAATCGCTCTTTAATAATCAGATTTATATTGGCATGAGTATTGATGATGCAATTTCTAAAGCGCCTGAATCTAAAAATAAGTTACTTGAATCATGGAAACAATCCCTTCAAGGTAAAGAATACACAAAAATGATAGAATTTTCTTCTGAGGATCAAGTTAATGTTTATGAGGTTACCTCCAGCTTAATTAAAAACGATCAACACGATATGATCGGCGCTGTTCATATAGTTCGAAATATCAGCAAACGAATTCAAAAGCAAAATGAATTGAAAGCATCCTATGAAAAGCTAAATGAAGGCATGAGTGAATTAAAGGATAAAAATGAAAAAATAACCCTACTGCTAGAGATGAGTGATGTTATGTTAGCCTGTGATAACACGCAGGAGTTAAGTAATATTACGGTGAAATTTTGCAGAAAAGTCTTGAGTTTTTCCAATGGAATTATTTATCTCATGCAACCATCAGGCGATTCTCTTGAGACAAGCGCTACATGGGGAACGCCTTTTTCTCAAACTAAAAGCTTTACACAGAATCAATGTTGGGCATTAAGGCTAAGTCATATTTATCAGGCTGGGTTGTCACGCGAAGAATTGGTATGCGATCATGTCAAACATAATAATCAGGATGATATCATTTATCTTTGTGTCCCTTTAAGGGCGCAAAATGATGTTTTTGGTCTGCTCTACATGGAAGTCTCGTTAAAAGACCGAATACAAAAACAATTGAATAACGATGAATTGTTGTTAATAAATGCGTTCGCGGAACTTGCTGCACTTGCATTAGCCAATGCAAAATTGCGTGAAAATTTGCGTTATCAAGCTATACGAGATCCTTTAACTACGCTATATAATCGCCGCCATTTGGAAGAGTTTATCTTAAAACAAATTAGCCAGTCAGAGCGAAATAAAACATCTATTGCTATTTTGATGTTAGACATCGATCATTTTAAAAAAATTAATGATGAATATGGACATTCAGCTGGCGACATCGTCTTAAAAGAATTAGGACAATTATTGCTACATGAGATTCGCCCAGGTGATATTGCTTCTCGTTATGGCGGTGAAGAATTTATTCTTGTTCTTTATAATACGGATGCTAAAACGGCAAAAAAACGTGCAGAAACGATAAGGGAAAGTGTTTCCTCTATGAAGGCAAAGTATGATGGAAATGATTTGAGTATTACTATTTCAATTGGTATAGCTATTTATCCGCAAGATGGCACATCAGGACAAGAATTAATAGCACTCTCTGATAAAGCACTTTATTTCGCGAAAGATAGCGGCAGAAACAAGGTTGTATTATTCTCTGAAACTAAGCCCGCTTAGCGTAATATATATTAATACGCTGCAAACACTAAAGGGATATTTAGTAATGAACCGCATCAAGAAATTTCTTCGGATATTTGGACCCGGTGTCGTTACTGGTGCTGCTGACGATGATCCGTCTGGCATTGCCACTTATTCACAGACAGGTGCGCAATTTGGTTATGGACAATTATGGACAGCTATTTTCATGTTGCCTTTACTGGCGTCTGTTCAAGAAGCATGTGCTCGTATTGGTGCTGTTTCCGGAAAAGGCATTGCGGGCGTAATCAAAGAACATTACAGCCCTAAAATTCTGTATGTCGCGGTGATGCTCGTTCTTATCGCAAACACCATTAACATTGGAGCCGACATAGGTGCGATGGCTGCTGCAGCCAATCTTATTCTTCCAATCAACTTTGTCATTTTAACTTTGTTATTTACAACGATTGTATTAGTATTAGAAATATTTGTTTCATATCGAGTTTACGCAAAATTTTTAAAATGGTTAGCTCTTTCTTTAATTGCATATCCCATCACTGTATTTATGATTGATGAGCCATGGTTGAAAATTCTTAAAGCAACTTTTATTCCTTACTTTGAATTTAATTTTCAATTTTTATTCATTATTACTGGAGTTCTTGGTACAACCATATCTCCTTATTTATTTTTTTGGCAAGCTTCACAAGTTGTTGAGGAAGAGCGTGAAAAATATTCAAATAAACTAGGGTCTAAACCTCGGGTTGGCTGGCAATTGATAAGAAGAATCCGAATCGATAATTTTATCGGTATGCTTTTTTCTGAAATTTGCACTTGGTCAATTATAGTGGTCGCCGCAACGGTTTTGCACACCAACGGCATCACTGATATTAAAACATCGGCGGATGCAGCTCGTGCTTTAGAACCTTTTGTACAAACATTCCCTCATGCAGGCTATTTAGCAAAAGTTATTTTTGCAATTGGTATTATAGGACTTGGACTTCTTGCTGTACCTGTTCTAGCAGGTTCTTCAGCTTATGCATTGAGTGAAGCGGTCAATTGGAAAGATGGGCTGAATTTAAAATTTAAAAATGCCCATGGATTTTATGGTGTAATTACAATATCAACTTTAATAGGGCTTATGATTAATTTTGTTGGTATTGACCCAATAAAAGCTCTTGTTTATGCCGCGGTATTAAATGGCGTTGTCGCTGTTCCTCTTATTTTTCTTATTGCGTTAATTGCAAAAAATAAAAAAATAATGGGCAAATATAAAAGTAGAATGTTATCTAACATCTTAATTTGGATTACATTTGGCGGGATGTTGATTTCTGCAGTTGCTATGTTTTTTACTTATTTAAAGACGTAAAACATTTTTGTCTTTTTTTCTATTAATAATAATGAACGAAGTCAATTTATAGATCGCAATAGAGGCATCAGTCGCTTCACGCTTCTATTGCAACCAATTATGATTACATATTGTATGTTTTAATCAGAATATCCCAAACAGCAATGCGGCGAACTATTTCTGGATATTAAAAGTTAAATTACATCTATATAAGGAGCATCTAATTTAGTTAAGTGCATATTTAAGGCACATTTATTTTCTGAAAATTAATAGTCTGAAAATTAATAGTAAACATTTAGTAAAAAATATAGTATAATTTATATTCATTTACTTAAAAAGGGAACTTTATGACAAAGTTAATTGCATTAATGTTAGTAGTTTTACCATTAGCTGGTTGTTCTGCTTCTATTGGCACGCCACCAACATCAACATCCACTACTTACACTACTCCAACTAGTACTACTGTTACTCATACTCCGGTAAGTACTAGTTCAACTGTGACTAGAACAAATTATTAAGTGTGGCCAGATTTTTTTTATGATGAAGAAGTTTATAAGATATGCAAATAGATCCCTGGTTAACCAGGGATCTATTCTTTAATTTTTTATGGGTTAAATTTATAGTAAGCTTTAAATTATATTTATGCGGAACATTCCATATCTTGTCCACAACAAGTAGGTGATTTAATCATACCGCAGCCTGTTGGACATTTGGCAACCTGAACTTTATTGCCATCCTTTGTAATATTCTCTTTAACTAATGCTGAATCACATTTGCTACACGTTAAACCTTTTACTCCCATACCACATTTATTGCATTTGCATTCCATAGCTTTTCTCCTTGAGTTAACAGACATTACTCTTCGCTAATAGCAGTCAATGTCATGGTTTGATTATGCAAGTCGCAAGTACCATTGCCATATGGCGACAATTCGCCATAAGAATAAAAACCAATTTGCTGTGCATTGGATTGCAATGATCCCAGAGTAGCTTCTGTTTCTTCCTCTGTACGTTCACCTAATACTAATCTTCTGCCTGCGTACGCAACTGATTGCAATAGCTAGCACAGAACCTATAATACTAGCGGTATTGTTTTTTGACAAGCTAGATTTTGCTAATTCGCCTGCTTCATTAGCGCCGGCGATCAAACGATTAAAATTGGCACGCTTCATTTAAGCCTCTCACTAATTCACTGCCATTGACTTTTAATCCATCGGATAAAACAAAAATATTTTGCAAATCATTTTCATCGAACTGTTTCGCAATTGTAGAAGCTCGAGCTTTTTAACCTAGAACTCCTAAGCATTCTACAATGATGCCACATATATGAGTCGCATCATGAATTTGCACCATTGGAGTAGCAAAAACGCTAACAGTGGTTGACACCAAAAATCATGAGCCTCATACTTTAGCTCTCTCAGATTATCTTTATTCACTTCTCCAATCCCGCAAACAAGCCTCAGTCAGTGAGTATGTATTTCCTGGCACAGGCGCTGGCGGATTCATCATAGAGCCACGTAAACAGATGGCTCATGTCACTAAGGTATCAGGTATTCATTTTACGATTCATGACTTGCGCCGCACGTTTATAACGGTTGCTGAAAGTTTAGATATTCCTGCCTATGCGTTAAAAAGGCTAATGAATCATAAAATGAATGGTGACATCACGGCTGGATATATTGTTGCTGATGTTGAGCGGTTACGTAAGCCCATGCAGCAAATAACAGATTATTTATCGAAGTGGATGGGGTGCTGAAGTTGGCTGATCTAGTTGAAATGCAAAAACTTAACATAGGAGGGAAATATGGAAATTAAAGATCAAGAAAAGCTTACTGTTGCGGAACAAAGCGGGAGCAGTAAAGATGACTCTGATAAGAAAGCTCATCCTTGGCGAAGGTGTTTTATGGGATTTTAAAAGGAAAATTATAGAATGATGCGATTAATTTTTGAGGTATTATCTGTATGGATTTTAATCTTGATGCAAGCAGGCGCTGTTACTGTTGATGCTAGGAAAAAATATCCCTATCCTTTGCTGACAAATGATTACAGCATTCTCAACGAAAGTGATTTGGCAGCCTACACGTGGGGAATGAGGCCGCGACCATTTACTGATAAAGAGATTAGTGGTGGCTATAATTACTGGCAATGTTTTTCTCGAGATGCCATTTCTATTACCTTAGAAGATACAGGTTATTCTTCAAAATACGTTAATCGAAAAGATACTTTATCTGAATTAAAAATTGAAGTGTGGGCTAAGCTTGGTGTGGTTCATCGCTATGAAATGCGGGCAACACTACCGTTTCATACATACGAAAAGGAATTTCACACATGGCACAAGTTAATGAAAGGAGAAAAATACGTTTGTTTGGCAGGAAGTTTTGATGATAAAAAACAGAAAATTGAAAATGGGAAAACAATATTAGTGTATAACTGGACATTTGACAAAATAAAAACGAAAAAAGGCTGTGATGGGTATTGGGATAATTGTAAGCCTACGTATGAGCAGTACCTGAAAGATGTTCAAGATGAAGCGAGATTGAATAAAGGGAGAAAGCCGAGTGTTTGGGAAGGTAAGTAGAGAAAAAATTAAATTGAAGGAGTGAGGCATGGATAAACGGCTTAAAATTTATAAAGAATGAGGTAGTTTGCCTAGCTTTTCCCTAATTTACTAATTTCGCCACAGGCTGTGGCGAAATTGCTGTGATGAATGATTCTACCAATAAAATCAAGAAGATATGGCTGCTGATGTGGCACAATTTCACGCGTAGCATGACACCAAACAAAGGCTGGTAATCGCGCCAAATTGACAGTTGTTATTTTAGCGCTATAATCAACATGTTCCATTGGTGTGGTTCATCGCTATGAAATGCGAGCAACATTACCATTCCATGCGTACGAAAAGGAATTTCATATCTCCTTAAGTCCATAGGCTTTGGCGACATTTAATAAGACGAACTAACATGTCAGTGTCTTCCTCTTCGTGTGCTTTTTCTATATGATGATAGTTGTCTAATATCTTACAAGATCGCTTATCATGACTTCCATTGAAAATAAAATCGCATCGTGAATCATTATTACTAATTTTGGCTTCCTTGTTTTTTTCTTCACAATACCGACTCCAACCGCTAGCATCGCTCGGATCAGGTCGTTGAGGACGTTTTTCTTTCCACCATCTATAAAGTTCGAGCGTTTCTCGTGCTGCTAATGCCTGTCGAGTAGGTTGTCCATAACTTGGATCGTTTTTATCTGCCCAATTGTCATCAAACTTAAGATCAGAAGCCCATTTGAGATAAGCAATTCCAGCTTCAGGGCAGCGCCATATACTTATCCGGAAAAATGTGCGATACCAAGAAGGTTTATATTTTTTAAAGCCTTCTTCTGAATATACAACATGATTGCCCTGATTAAAGTGGCAAATTGCCTGCGGAAATTTTCGTGGAAATCGGGTGGCTGATCGCAGGAGTCCTGCAAAGCGGCCTCGATAAGGTGAGAAAGATGTGAAACTGGATTGATTGAACGCGACGGAATCGCTACACTGCCGTTAGCCATAATGACCTCACTGTGATTTAGGTTGTTGTGGTTAGTGTCGTTAAGGTGCTGGTACACTTTAGCGGCACGCTTTTTAAAATCCGGCGCAGCAAGTTTGAACGCGCTACTTACTAGCTGTTGCCCTGATTTTAATTTGCCATTGACTTGGCAATGATGCCGATGTCGATAGCAGGCTTATCATCCATGTTGAATCTGAAAATGTCAATAGATGTAAAAATTTTTTGAATTGTTAATTCTGAAAGTGATTGACACAAAAAATGATGGGCTTCATACTTACTTTCCTTTCTCAAATTATCTTTATTCATTTCTCCAATTCCGCAAATAAACTTCGTCAATACATATGTGTGTTTTAAATAAATTAAATCAATCTAAAGATGGAATCCTTGAATGGCAAGCAAAGATAATTTAACAGATTCAAAATGCGATGTTTTTATTTCGAGCATGTTTGATATGGCGGAGCGTTATAAAAAAATTCAAGTGCAATAGCACGCCCTAGGTTTATTTTCTTATAACCGTGAATTGCTTAAATGTCATGTGTGTGGGTTATGTGAGGATATCGATTTTATAGGAAAACTTTTTACATATCGATGTCGTGATATTGAGTTTAAAGATACTGGGATGCAATTCATTAGTTTGGATGAAAAGAATGAATGCTTCAAATGTCC
>DHJK01000177.1:0-151 GCA_002404295.1 Legionellales bacterium UBA4722 | reverse complement strand
AAGAATGAATGCTTCAAATGTCCGGATTGTGACGCAGTGTGTCGCGTTCTGTCCTACTAAAAGAGTAAGCGCTGGATCAAGTAAAGAAACTTTGATCAATGTGCTACTAGTTAGGCGATGAAATTTTATATTATTATCAATAGGTTATGAT
>DHJK01000135.1:11415-19234 GCA_002404295.1 Legionellales bacterium UBA4722 | reverse complement strand
AGGTGTGTATAAGAGACAGGATCGAATACCAGTAGACATTACATGTTGTAATACTGTAGAAAATGAAATGGTAGCCATGAAGAATAATTTAAATAATCGTGATCTTACACCAGCCGCTTTATGCATTAAACTCTATCCAGGCGCAGTCCAATACACTATACAAGGCACAAATGAAGCTATTTTTTCTATCAGAAATAAAATAATTAGCGCTGTCAACAGCGAAACCTTATTTTTCAGTGATCTTACTCAATTTATTCGATTAGCAAAGATGAAAATAAAACATCGAAATTACAAAATGGATAATGCACTCACTAACTTTATAGCAATAGAAGATGGAAAATATGTTGACGCTATTTTCAATATGTTGATATTCAATTCTCAAAATGAATCAGAAAACCTCACCGCTCTTCGTCAACTAGGAACAAAATTAGATGATTTGTTTTCACGATTTAATGCACATACCGTTATCCAGGAATTCTGTGAGTTACATATTATAACAGGAATGACCGGCATCAAGAACCTTGAACCTCTTTTAGAATCTACTCACATTTTAAATTCATATCTAGAGACCTTTCCTGACAACTCCAAAAAAATTGGTATTTATTACTTTTTATATATTCATGCACGCTTATCCAGAGAACCTAATTTAAAAATAATAAAGCTACTGGATAAAGTGNNGGGAGAGAGAACAAACTTCAAGAAAGACTTTATTTTTTATTGAGAAAAATACTTCATTTCGTATGGAAAATCCAAATACTAAAAATGAACACAAGCCAGATCGAGAATTAGTGAATTTCATTACGGATATCAAAATTCAATATATAAATCAAACTTCAAAAGTAAAAAATACTCGCATTCAACAAACGCCTGCTTTTAGTAGATAATAAATTTTTCCGGCGATACACCCATCACATCTCAGGATGACAACTTTATATCTTAAAGTATGTATGATTGGTATATAAGATAAAAATGATGACCCCGTCATATCAAGCACGGGGTGATCGGAACTTACTTCTATAAAATTATTCTAAGCTACATTATTTCCTTCTAACTCTTCTATCGCAAACTTAAGCTCCCCCTCTTCCGCTGTAATCAGGACATGACCACCTTTGTTTAACTTACCAAACAATAACTCTTCCGCCAAAGGCCGTTTAATTTTCTCTTGGATCAAACGTGCCATAGGTCTTGCGCCCATCTTTTTGTCATACCCATGCACAGCCAACCATTCTCGAGCAGCATCATCAATTTCCAAGATAACATGTTTAGATTCAAGTTGGATTTCCAATTCCATCAAGAACTTGTTCACCACATACAGAATAGTCTTTGATTCAAGTGCTTTAAATTGAATAATAGCATCCAGTCGATTTCGAAACTCTGGCGAGAATATTCTATTCACAACAGAGACAACATCCGTTGAACCACCTGCATTCTCAGTAAACCCAATAGATGTTTTATCCATCAAGTCTGCACCCGCATTCGATGTCATGATAAAAATGGTATGGCGAAAATCTGTTTTTCTACCATTGGTATCCGTCAACGTGCCATGATCCATCACTTGCAAGAGTAAGTTATACACATCTGGATGTGCTTTTTCGATTTCATCCAACAGCACTACTGAGTGAGGATGTTTATTAACCGCTTCTGTTAATAACCCGCCTTCGTCATAGCCTACATAGCCTGGAGGTGCGCCTATCAAACGCGATACGGTATGACGCTCCATGTATTCAGACATATCGAAGCGAATCAATTCAATGCCTAATAATTTAGATAAAGATTTGCAGACTTCTGTTTTACCCACACCGGTAGGTCCAATAAACAAGAACGAACCGATAGGTTTATTTGGATCGCGCAACCCTGATCGCGCCAAACGAACAGCCGCGCCCAAAGTCTCCATCGCATCATCCTGTCCGAAAATCATCATCTTGAGATCACGCACTAGACTCTTTAATACTTCACGATCAGAAGTAGACACATTCCGCTCTGGAATTCGAGCAATTTTCGCAACGACTTTTTCAATATCACTTGCTTCAATCACTTTTTTGCGACTTGCTTCAGGCAACAGATATTGATAAGCACCCACTTCATCCACAAGATCAATCGCTTTATCAGGCAATTTTCGATCTGCTATATAACGCGCAGATAGCCTTGCTGCAGCTTCCAGCGATTCATCGGTATAACTCACATTATGATGTGATTCAAAACGACTACGTAAGCCTTTCAAAATACCTATTGTCTGCTCTACTGAAGGTTCTTTGACATCAATTTTTTGAAACCGTCTAGCAAGAGCATGGTCTTTCTCAAAAATACCACGGTATTCCTTATACGTTGTAGACCCTACACAGGTTAAATCACCCGACGCCAACAAGGGTTTAATCAAATTTGAAACATCCATCAAACCACCTGATGCAGCACCTGCACCAATGATCGTATGAATTTCATCTATAAATAAAATGGCGCCTTTTTGATTTTTAAGTTGATGCAGAACACTCTTCAAGCGTTTCTCAAAATCACCACGATATTTAGTGCCTGCCAACAAGCTTCCCAAGTCTAATGAGTAAATGACAGCGTGCTCTAATATACTGGGCACTTTCTTTTCTACAATGAGTCTTGCCAAACCTTCTGCAATTGCCGTTTTACCGACACCTGCTTCACCCACTAATAATGGATTGTTTTTACGACGACGGCAGAGAATTTGCATAGTGCGCT
Organism: Legionellales bacterium UBA4722; assembly: GCA_002404295.1. Lineage (GTDB taxonomy): Bacteria > Pseudomonadota > Gammaproteobacteria > DSM-16500 > DSM-16500 > UBA4722. The sequence continues at coordinate 16,528 of DHJK01000135.1, read as the reverse complement.
CCACTTCCTCTTCTCGCCCCACTAAAGGATCAATCATACCTGCTGTGGCACGTGCATTCAGATTAGTGGTAAATTGCTCCAAAGGACTGCCTGACTCTCCTTCACCCTCACCTTCTTCCATGTAATGACCACCAAATTGATCTTGGTCACGCGCAGCGGGTTTAGTTTTTGTCGAACCATGAGAGATGTAATTAATCACATCTAAGCGGCTGACATTTTCTTGACGAATCAAATAAACACTTTGACTCTCTTGCTCACTGAAAATAGCGGATAAAACATTCGCACCTGTCACTTCAGTTTTACCCGATGATTGCACGTGGAATACAGCACGTTGCAATACACGTTGAAAACCGAGAGTAGGCTGCGTATCACGATCATGAATATGAGTTGGAATAATAGGTGTTGTACGATCAACAAATTCAATTAAGTTGTTGCGTAAACGTGTGAGGTTCGCGCCGCAAGCTTTTAACACATCGACTGCAGTAGAATTTTCAAGTAATGCAATCAACAAGTGTTCAACCGTCACAAATTCATGACGCTTGACTCGCGCTTCTTTAAATGCCAAGTTCAATGTGTATTCTAATTCTTTGTCTAACATGGCGCACCTCCGACTCTCGAGTTAGATAACCTCTATACTGCATAATAGAGGGTGATCGTGCCTCCTTGCATACTCCATGACCTGATCCGCCTTCGTCTCCGCAACATCCTTACTATACACTCCGCATATTGCCTTACCTGCCATATGAATCTCGTACATCACTTTGGTGGCCAAGGCTCTTTCCATACTAAAGAACATCTCCAACACTGCCACTACAAATTCCATCGGTGTAAAGTCATCGTTATGCATAATGACTCTGTACTTCGATGGCTCCTTAAGTTTCGGCTTTGCTTCCTGCACTACCAACTCTGATCTTTCTTTAATTGCAGGTTCTGTTGTCATACTCCTCACCTTACTTATAGTCTATAACTACCATTTTTTCCTTATTCTAGAAAAAAATCTATGGGGGCCATCCCCATAGCAACATTTACACAATACTACAAAGATACAAGAAAACGCTCAACCATGATCGAATAATGATCAAGTTGAGCAGAGAATGGATGATTTCAGGCGTAAAGCTAGGTCAAAATGCTTAAAAAAAATCATTTTATCATATGGTTAACAATTGCCTTACCAAAGGCCGAGCAGCTTACTTCCTGTGCATCCGGCATCATTCGAGCAAAGTCATAAGTGACTGTTTTAGCCAAAATAGCCCCTGACATGCCTTTTATTATTAGATCAGCTGCTTCAGGCCAACTCATATAACGCAACATCATTTCAGCAGAAAGTATCAATGAACCTGGATTTACTTTATCTTGGCCTGCATATTTAGGTGCAGTACCATGTGTTGCTTCAAACATGGCAACGTTATCACTCATGTTTGCACCGGGTGCAATACCAATACCGCCAACTTGTGCTGCTAATGCATCTGAAATGTAATCGCCATTTAAATTCAGTGTTGCGATCACACTGTAATCTTCAGGGCGAATCAAAATTTGCTGTAAAAATGCATCGGCGATGACATCTTTGATCACAATGTCTTTGCCGGTTTTAGGATTTTTGAAAATACACCAAGGACCTTTATCAATTAATGTTGCACCAAATTCATCACGCGCAATCGCATAACCCCAATCACGAAAACTACCTTCTGTGTATTTCATGATGTTGCCTTTGTGTACCAAGGTTACGGAGTCACGCTGATTTTCAATTGCATATTGAATGGCACGCCTTACTAAACGACTCGTTCCTTCACGCGAAACGGGTTTAATTCCAATGCCGCAATGATCTGGAAAACGAATTTTTTTAACGCCCATTTCGGTTTGTAAAAAGTGGATGATTTTTTTTGCTTCATTGCTATCTGCAGGCCACTCAATGCCCGCATAAATATCTTCTGAGTTTTCTCTGAAAATGACCATGTTTGTATGCCAAGGTTCTTTTAAAGGGCTAGGAACACCTTGAAAATAACGGACGGGGCGCAAGCACACATATAAATCTAATTCTTGACGAAGCGTGACATTCAGCGAACGCATGCCTCCGCCAACGGGTGTTGTTAAAGGACCCTTAATTGAGACAACATATTCTTTCACAGCCTCTAATGTTTCTTTGGGAAGCCAAGTAGATGCGTCATACACTTTTGTTGCTTTCTCTCCGGCATAAACTTCCATCCATTGAATTTGTCGTTTGCCTTGATAAGCGTGTTCTACGGCGGCATCGACTACTTTTTTCATCACAGGTGTAATGTCGATACCGGTTCCATCTCCTTCAATAAAAGGAATAATGGGTTTTAAAGGTGTGTTTAAAGTGAGATCAGAATTAACTTGAATTTTTTCACCCGTTACTGGAATATTGATATGTTGATACTTCACAAAAAAACCCTCCTTAATTTTTTAATACCCTAAAACAACTTTTACAATGCCGAGTCCAAGAATAGCAACTGCAACTAGAAAAAGTAATACAATTGAAACTTTACCACCCATTACTTGATAATGACCAACCGCTAAATTTTTACTGTATCGACCTTTCCATATCATTAAAGCAGGCATGAGTATGATCAAAATGGTACAAAAAATTCCGGCATAACTCAGCGCTTTGATAAAAATGCTTGGGTAAAATAATACTATTAAAAGCGAAGGCAGAAAAGTCAAGATAAAAACCAGAGATCCACTTTTGCCTTTCTTTTCTACTTTTAGTCCATCCGCTAGAAAATCAGATAATCCTAGCGATACGCTTAAAAATGCAGTGAGTACACAAATGACTGTAAACACATGCGCAACACCTGTGACCGACGCATTTTGTAAAAAATAACTGAGTGATTGAACGAGCTCTGAAGCAGAACCTCCTGATTGCATAATCTGCATCAAGCCTTTATTCCCATCACGAGGCAAAGCGCCTAAAATAACCAAATTCCAGATAATATAACAAATGAGCGGAATGAGGCTGCCTATTAATACACAGTATCTTAATTTTCTGACATCGCTATCAAAATAGCTACGCAAACTGGGAATCAAAGGCGCAAACCCGAATGAAGCAAGCGTCACCATGATGGCTGAAACTAACGTTAAAGGATGACCACCTAGTAAGTTATGATGATCAATGTAAGGTGCCGCAAACACGACCAACAACGCGAATGAACCCAACTTAGCAAGCATCAAAAAACGATTAACGTAATCGACTGGCTTAATACCGCGACAAACTATATAACCAAATACCAGTACAAATAAGATCGCATCTACTGTGGGCGAAAACCGAATGTGTAACAGGCTTGCTAGTACATCAAAAATAGCAGAACCACTTACAATATAAGCTGCCATTAACGCATATAATAATAAAAGATAAGTAATCCAGGCAACTATCTCGCCTGTCCTGCCTAAGGTTGCTCGTGCCATCGAAAGAAGATTACTGCGAGGCGGCAGCCATAAAGTAATTTCCAAGATTAAAAAAGCACTGAATGTCATCACAGCCCAGCAACCCAATAGCAATAGGGTTGAACTTAAAAAACCACCACCTGCCATTGCAATAGGTAATGCCAACATACCTACCCCAATTGAGGTGCCAACAATGAGCAATATTCCCCCGAACAGTTTTGTATCCATTTCTAGTTCTCTTTTTAATGTTTCATTTTTTGTAACGATAAGTAATATCACTTCACAATGCAGATGTCATTAAGGATTTTGGGTCTTTTGTGTGTAACAGTTCAGCTCCTTAAACCGCCCTATTCGTGAGCCTCAATCCTCGTCATTGCGAGCGGGAGCGAAGCAACCCAGTCTTTCAGCGCTGCTTTTTAGTCTAAATGTTTATTTCTAATCAGCTCTCGAAAGACTAGGTTGCTTCGCTCCCGCTCGCAATGACGAGGTTGGATGGCACGTCCATGGTCACGATTAGAGCAGTGAAATTCGCAGAAGTTATGTTACACTCTGCAACCTATTTATTAAGCATATTTACACTATGACCACCCCAAAACACATCATAGTCGGCATGTCCGGCGGCGTTGATTCCTCAGTGACGGCTCTTTTACTTAAAGAGCAAGGACATCGGGTAACCGGTGTATTCATGAAAAACTGGGAAGAAGACGATACTGATACCTATTGCCCGGCCAGTATTGATATGGCCGATGCACAGGCTGTCTGTGATCAATTACAGATTGAGCTGCATCGAATCAACTTTTCAACCGAATATTGGGAACGGGTGTTTTCACATTTTCTGCAGGAATACCGCGCAGGGCGCACACCCAATCCAGATATTCTTTGCAATAAAGAAATCAAATTTAAGGCTTTTTTAGACTACGCCAAGCAGCGCGGGGCTGATTCCATTGCAACGGGCCATTACGCGCGCGTCCAGCCGCAAGACGAGCAGTTTCAATTACTGAAGGGTCTAGACCCTGCCAAAGACCAAAGCTATTTTCTCTATTTATTAGATCAGGCGCAATTAGCGCATAGCATTTTCCCTATCGGTGACTTAAAAAAAGAAACCGTGCGACAAATCGCTCGTAAAGCGGGATTTAAGAATCATGAAAAAAAAGATAGCACGGGGATTTGTTTTATTGGGGAGCGCAAATTTAAAACTTTTTTGAGTGATTATTTGCCAGCACAGCCTGGGGATATCATAACAGCGGATGGGAAAGTGATTGGCAAACATGACGGTTTGATATTCCATACGTTAGGACAACGTCAGGGGTTAAAAATTGGTGGGTTGAAAGATGCATCTGAGGCACCTTGGTATGTGGTGGCTAAAAATTTAGCTCAAAATACGTTGGTGGTGGCGCAAGGGCAAGATAATCCGCTACTTTTCACACATACCTTGCATGCTAGCCAAGTGCACTGGATTAACGAGCCTCCACAGACTTTTCCCTTTATAGCTCGTGCCAAAACTCGCTACCGTCAGGCGGATCAAGCGTGTATTATTCATTCTATGGGTCAAGATCAGTATCGGGTTGAGTTTACCGAGGCACAACGGGCTGTGACACCTGGGCAGTCGGTGGTTTTTTATGACGGAGAAGTATGCCTGGGCGGGGGAATTATTAATTAAGGCGCTATTTATTAGGACACCTCTCCCCTTGTGGGAGAGGTCGACGCCGAA
>DHJK01000135.1:1646-11293 GCA_002404295.1 Legionellales bacterium UBA4722 | reverse complement strand
CGACGCTAAAAGCACCCCTCACCAGTCGCATCAAGCCGACCTCTCCCACAAGGGGAGAGGTGTCCTAAGCGGCAGTTGCATTGTATATTGGGAACGCACTGATTTAGAAAGGGGTCTTACGTTGCAAGATAAGTTTGATAACATCACAATTGCCTTAGCTGGCATCATACAAGCTATCAGTCTTGCCCGAGAAGTTGCGCAAACTGGCAAAGTGGATGATACGGCTTTTGAAACTACGCTGAACAGTCTTTTCCAAACTCACCCCGAAAATGTCGCTGATGTGTATGGCGGTCTTGCTAATCTCAAACCTGGTCTGGAAAAACTCATTACCACCTTAAACACAAAAACAACAGCAGTGGGACAAACGGTGCATTACATGCATGCTGTGATGCGCTTACAAAAAAAAATCGCGGCCTCTGAAAAAACAAGCACTGCACTCATCCAACGCATTAATCAAGCCAAAAAACAAGTAGCCTATTTTTCTCTGACACACCCTACAGTCGTTGCAAGCTTGGCAGATACTTACCTCAATGCAATTAAATTTTTTCATTTTAAATTTTTCATCGTAGGCAACAAACGTATGTTATCGATTAACGAAAATATTGATAAAATACGAGCGCTCTTACTTGCCGCGATTCGCTCCTCCGTATTATGGCGTCAAGTTGGCGGCTCTCGCTTACAGTTGATTTTTTTTCGCGGCAAAATAACAAATACAGCACAAAAATTGCTGTTACAAATTGAAGGAAGATAAGGTTATGACAATTTCAGCCCTGACTGCTATTTCGCCACTTGAAGGGCGCTATCAAGATAAAGTCAATGATTTGCGCCCTACGTTCAGCGAATATGGACTCATTAAATTTCGTGTGATGGTTGAAGTACGCTGGTTACAAACACTCGCAACACATGCCAATCTACCAGAACTCCCGCCTTTGAGCACGCATGCCAATGCGGTATTAGATGGCATTATTGACCACTTTGCAGAGCAAGATGCAGTACGAATCAAACATATTGAAAGCGTCATCAATCATGATGTGAAAGCCGTCGAATATTTTATAAAAGAACGCATTGAAGGTAATGCAGAGCTTGCTGCCATTAGCGAATTTATTCATTTTGGCTGCACCTCCGAAGACATTAATAATCTTGCTTATGCATTAACGCTAACTTCTGCACGCAAACAACATATCTTACCTGCGTTAGATGAGCTGTTGGATATCTTAAAACATTTAGCGCATGAGTATGCAGATAAACCCATGTTATCCCGCACGCACGGACAACCTGCAACACCAACAACAGTAGGTAAAGAAATCGCTAACATGATAGCGCGCTTGCATCGTCAAGAAGAACAAATCATTAGCGCGCCGATTTTAGGTAAGTTAAATGGCGCATCTGGCAACTATAACGCAATGGTTGTTACATACCCTGATGTGGATTGGCAACAAATCAGTAGAAATTTTGTCTGCCAGTTAGGATTAGTATGGAACCCTTACACCACTCAAATTGAACCGCATGATTACATGGCAGAATTATTCTCTATTATTATTCGAGTCAACACTATTTTAATCGGTTTTAATCGCGACATGTGGGGCTATATTTCACTCGGTTATTTTCAACAAAAATCATTTAATCGTGAAGTGGGCTCATCTACGATGCCGCATAAAATCAATCCTATTGATTTTGAAAATGCAGAAGGCAATCTGGGTATTTCGAATGCTTTACTTGAACATATGGTAACTAAACTGCCCATTTCGCGTTGGCAGCGTGATTTATCTGATTCAACAGTGCTTCGTAATATTGGCGTTGCTATAGCGCACGCAGTCCTGGCCTATCAATCCACCTGCCGTGGCTTAAGCAAGCTCTCTTTAAATGAAGCCATAGTTGCAGCAGATCTTAACCAACATTGGGAAGTGTTGGCGGAAGCTGTGCAAACAGTCATGCGACGCTATGGTATAGAGCAACCTTATGAAAAATTAAAGACATTTACACGTGGACAAAAAATCACGGAAGCGTTGCTGCACCAATTTATCGCAAAATTACCATTAGAGGATAATATTAAGCAAGAATTACTTGCATTAACACCCGGAACCTACATAGGACTTGCGGCTGACTTAGCAAAGAGAATCTAACTTTTCGATAACTATTCAGCAAATAACACTGCTCCAATTGTGCCCGTGGCCGTTCCCTCAACTCTCTCGTCATTGCGACCCAGAGCGCAGCGTGGGGGAAGCAACCTAGTCTTCCAACCCTGTTTTTGAGCTTCAAGGGTACTAATCAGCTTTTAAAAGACTAGGTTGCTTCCCCCACGCTGCGCTCTGGGTCGCAATGACGAGGTTGGAGGCCACGGGCACGAAAGTCGGCGCAATTCGCTGAATAGTTACACTTTTTGTAGTATACTATTATAATCAGCGCGCTTATCACAGCTACAAAGGAATGAAATAGCATGAAGCGATCATTATATACTAGGATTATTGAGAGTTTCAGCGACTGGCTCACACGAGAGAAACCACCTGCTGAAACGCCGCCCTGTGACTTTAATCGTTTAAAATACGAATTACGTCCTGGCGATGTCATACTGGTTGAAGGACGCAGTCGCGTAAGCAATATTATTAGTATCATTACTCAAAGTCCTTGGACACACGCTGCATTGTATTTGGGTAAATTACACGATATCGAAGACCCGATTTTACGTAAAACAGTCGCCAATCATTTAAATAAACGTGAAAATGTGCGCCTCATTGTTGAGGGTTTGCTAGGTCATGGGATTGTAGTTACGCCTTTAAGCAGTTATCGATATCACCATTTACGCATCTGCCGACCCATTGGGATTGCACCCTACGATGCTGAACAAGTCATTGCCTATGCTATTCGTGCGCTGGGTTTACCTTACAATGTAAGACATTTCCTGGACCTCGCACGCTTTATGTTACCTTGGTCGGTATTACCTCGACGCTGGGGTTCTAGTTTATTTCGTACTACCAATGGTGAGCTGGAAAGCGGCATTTGTTCTTCATTAATTGCTGAAGCGTTTACGGCTATTAAATTTCCTGTTTTGCCTTTTTTAAGAAATGAAGATTCTGATCATTTTGAATTAGTTCATCGCAATCCTCATTTATTTACTCCAAAAGATTTTGATTATTCGCCTTATTTTGAAATCATTAAATATCCTATTTTTGATCCTAATGAACCACTGCCCTACTATAGGCGTTTACCGTGGGCTAGAGAAGGTATGCTACATCAAGGTGATGGCATTATTAGTGAGCCTAGCACTCTTAAAAAGAAAAAAAATAAAAGTTTTTTAAGTAATCTTTTATCGGGTGGCGAAAAAACCGATAAAAAATCATCGCATGATGACGATGATACAAAACCCGAAACGGATTAAAGGTCTAACTCAAGGAGAGCATCATGTTCAAGAAATTTTACGGCTTATCTCTACTATTAATATCGACTGTCGCATTTGCTGATTTTTGTCCTTGCCCCAGTAGTTTCAATCTTATTCAAATTGGTAATTCATTAGATCAAATTTTAAAAACATGTTGCGCACCTAGCTCACCTCCAAAAACATATCAAAAACCCATACCTGTTCCACAAAAGTGGAGCTACAATATCGCTCCACCACCGAATCCTGCTAATGCTGTACAGGGCTCAGTAGAATTAATAGTGACATTCGATGAAACAGAAAAAGTCACCAATATCACAGTCAACGCGCAAAGCTTAACAACAACCAACTGTGGCAGCGCACCTACAACATCTTTTTCTGTTACACCAGCTCAAGCAGGTACAATTCAAATAGGCAGCACTGCGGCACAAGTTATCGCCGCTTGCAGAGAGCCTATGTTCAAACAACTAGGCGTACCACAAACTAGCAATCAAACTCCGCCTATCATCACTGAACTTCAATATAACGGGCCGCCACCCGTTACATTAAAGTTCGTAAATGGCAGCTTAACAGAAATTATTAAAGGACTTAATGCAAGCCCTACAGCGCCAGCTCAATAAGGGCCAGTATAATAGAAACAGTTTTTTATCAACCTAGGAGAGCTAAAGTATGTTAAATATTCAAAAGCGTATGTTTTTATTGTTCATGGTTTTTTTCCTTATACAAAGCGTCTATGCTGATGACAAAGTGGATAGAGCTGCTGTACAAAAAGCATATAGAGATTGGTGCGCGGCTGTAAGTACAGCAAAAGGTAATCCTGAAGTGATGGTAAAGTTTTATGCTCCGGATGCTGTCTTATTACCGACCTACTATCCTAAAATTTTAATCAACGCTCATGGTGGGCTCAATGCCTATTTTACTGAATTTACGAAGAATACTAATATTGAATGCATACCTGATACATTAAAGACTCAGCTTTATAACGATGTTGCCATCAACTCTGGATTTTATACGTTTACTTACACAGGGAAAGATGGAAAAACAATGACTATTCCAGCTAGATTTACTTTTGTTTACGAATTAATAAATAAGCAATGGCTTATTATCGAGCATCATTCGTCGGTGAAGCCTCTGAAATAGGCAGCATCACAGTAAATACTCTATTATCAACGGGCTGTTTTTCCCATTTTCGTTGATAAGAAAACTGGATATCTGTAGTTCTAACAATGGCAAGTGCTCCACGTGGTTGGGGCACTAGCTCAAATGTCCATACTCCATACCCTGGTGTACCTAGCATTTGTCTCTTTTGGGTGGAATCGTAAGGTGACTCAAAAGCATAGCGTACTTTCAGCAGTTTATTATTGTAGTTCACTGACCATTCATAGCCGGTGGTTGGATTGGATTTTAATTTAATGATAAAGGTGGGTTGGTTTGCTTTGACAGTAATCTGGGTTTGTTTTTCGGTGTAGATAGGAGTTTTAGCAAAAAGTAATCCTGAGCATAGAAGCAAATAAAGCATAAAAATAATTTTGAGTTTTTGCATGTGTTTGTCTTCCTTTACCGTAACTCTAACTAATAGCTCACGCTCGCAATGACAGGGGTGAGCCGTTACAACTTTAGTAATAACTCATTCTCAAACTTCTTATCAATCAGCGCGACCACCGGCAAATACCAAAACCGCTCATCTGCCAATGCCTCACACTTTACCTTATCTTTTTCCGTCATCACAATAGGCAATTCATCTGAAAACCTAAAATCTGCCTGTTGATAAAGATAATGATCTGGAAAAATATGCTCAATAATATTTAACCCCTGCAGACGTAACGTTGCAAAAAACCGTTCTGGGTTACCCACCCCTGCAACAGCATGTACTTTTTTATTTTTAAAATCTGTTAAAGGTAATCTTTTATGTGGATTAACTACAGAAACTAATTCATTTCCTTGCAACTGCATATAAAAATAATTGTTTTGACGATCACCACCTTGCTGAATCACAAAATCAACTTGATCTAAGCGTTCTTTTACTTCACGCAAAGGTCCTGCTGGTAGGAAATAACCATTACCCAATTTTCGATCACCATCAAGCACTGCAATTTCAATACCACGCCCCAAACGATAATGCTGCAAACCATCGTCTGAAATTATAATATTACAATCTGTATTACCTAATAATTCTTTAACTGCAGCAACACGATCAATACAAATCACAACAGGGCAGGCGCCATGTCGAGCTAATAATAAGGCTTCATCACCAACGATACTCGGCTCAGAATGCTTATCAACCCATACAGGTGTTTCTTGTTTTGCACCACCCATACCCCGACTCACAATACCTGGACGCCATTTTTGAGTCTTTAAAAATTCTGCCAACCAGATAACTAACGGTGTCTTTCCAGTTCCTCCCACCGTGAGATTACCTACTACAATCACAGGCACAGAAAAATGAATTGTTTTTATTATGTTATGCTTATATAAGAATAAACGCAGCCTTACAATCAAACGAAACAGAAAAGAAAAAGGTAATAAAAGAAGAGTAAGCCAAGTAAGTGAACGACTATACCAATGACGTTCCAGATTCAAGCTCATGCAGTTTCAGCATCCTTAAATTGCATTTTATAAAGTTTCGCATACAAACCATCACGCTCCAATAGTTCCGCATGCTTGCCCATTTCTATAATCTTGCCTTTATCAAATACAATAATTTTATCCGCATGCTCAACCGTTGATAAACGATGCGCAATGACGAGTGTTGTTCGATGACGCATTAGATCCTCTAGGGCGGCTTGTATATATCGCTCTGATTCAGTATCTAAGGCTGAGGTCGCTTCATCTAATATTAAAATAGGTGCATTTTTTAAAATAGCACGAGCAATCGCAATACGCTGCCGTTGCCCGCCGGACAGCAAAACACCATTTTCACCAATGAGAGTATGTAACCCTTGAGGTAACTGTTCAATAAAATCGAGCGCATACGCTGCTTTTGCAGCTTCTAAAATTTGCGCTTCAGTAACATCAGCCAGGCGCCCATACGCAATATTGTGAGCAATGGTATCATTAAACAACGTTACATTTTGCGAAACCATAGAAAACTGTAGTCGCAGATCTGTTAAACGATAATCGCGAACAGGCATACCATCCAATAAAATTTCACCAGAAAAATCTGTATAAAAACGTGGTAATAAATTAACGATTGTTGATTTACCACTGCCAGAACGGCCCACTAACGCTATAATTTCGCCCGGCTGTACTTTGAAATTGATATCATGCAAGACTGTTTTCTCAAGATCATAAGAAAAATCCACATGCGAAAATTCTATACGGCCTTCCGCGCGCTTCAAAGTCTGGGTGCCTGTATCAACCTCTGGTTTTTGATCCAAAAATTCGAATACGGTTTGTGCACCTGCCAATCCACGATAGAGTTTATTTTGCATGGTCGTTAAGTCTTTCATGGGCTTTAATAACGCCAACATAGCGGCCACCATCGCCACAAAGCTACCCACAGAAAGTTGGCCGCTAGCAATCTCAATAGTCGCTACGTATAACGTTGCTGATAGCGCAAGGGCAGCCACTAATTGCACGCCAGAGACACTCATTGAACGTGCTGTAATTAACTTCATTTCACGTATACGATTCGCCAACGCTGCTGCATTGAATTTTTTAATTTCACTCATCTGGCCGTCAAAGCCTCGCACTACTTTATAACCATCAATATTTTCTTCTGCACGATGCGTTATATCAGCTATGGTGTCTTGGATACTTAAACTCAAACGGCGCACGCGTAAACTACCCACACGCATAATGACAGCAACAAGGGGAATGATAATGAAATACATCAACGATAACTTCCAGCTCGTAGTAAGCATCACAATTAACAATCCGATAATTAAAAATGAAGCTTGAATCGCGGTAGTCAATACATCTGCTCCCGCATTTGCGACTTGATCTACGCTGTATAAAAGAACCGATAAAATCTGGCCTGAAGTAGCATGATCATAAAAACGTGCGGGTAATCGTTGTAAGTGTGCAAAAATAGCTTCGCGCAAATGCATGATGACATAGCGTGAAACAAGCGCAACATTATAAGTAGAAAGAAAACTCGCCAAGCCACGCGCAGCAAAAACTAATAATATTTGGACAGGCGCCCATTTAAGGAAATGTGGGTTTTTTGCAACCAAGCCTTTATTGAGCAAGGGTTTCAAAAAACTGACAAACCAAGCATCAATACCGGAATAAGCCATACTCGCCAGCATGCCAATGATTAGTACAGGCCAGTAAGGGCGTACATATTTGAATAAACGCACATAAAGTACAGCGGCATTCGCAACAGCTTTTGGTTTAGACATAAGATCTTGATATCGTTTAAAAAACGCCTATGCTAACATAATCCCACCCAAACGTAACTAGCCGCTGAAGTGTTTTAAACTATTATGATCACTATGACAGACACCGTGAACTACGATCAGCCATTTATCCAGTTTTATCAAGCGCATCCAAATCTACAGACTCTGGATTTACAGGCACGAGTGGCCGCTATTGCCCAGCTGTTTCTAAAGCAGCCTTATCAGTTCGAGCCCTTAGGAGAAGGTGTTGAGGGTAGATATTCCACTTTGCCCCTGTACCGTGCTGATCAATTTGATTGCGTGACTTTTGTGGACACCGTCCTCGCACTTGCTCATGCAACTGATTTTAATCAATTCAAGCAAGCCATACTTGAAATCCGTTATGCCAATCAGAAAATCGATTACACCCAACGCACTGACTGGTTTACTGACTTTGAGTGGAATCCTAACCTGCAGCGGCTAGGCTATATACAAGACGTGACTTTGTCCGTACTGGATGAAAACAAAAAATCTATTGCAGAAAAAACAACAGCTATCATTAATAAACCAGACTACTATGCACAAAAAACGATGGCTAATTTAAATTTACCAAATCTGTCTAATGAAACCGCTCAACAACGTTTAGCAGAGCTCAAAGCTGAGGGTAAAAAATTCACTGCACAACCCAGTGTTTTATCTTATATTCCGTTAACAAAACTATTTGACTCTCAAGGTCAACCTAACATTGCAGCATGGAAACAATTTCCACCCGCTGCTGTCATAGAAATTGTACGGCCCAATTGGCGTCCAGTGAACCCAAAGGATAAACAAACAGATTACGGAACTCATCTCAATGTCTCGCATATAGGCATTGCTATTCACACATCAGCGGGTATTATTTTTTATCATGCTGCAACGGGCGATGCGGTTGTCAAACTACCATTAACCAACTATTTACATTCTTTTTTAGATGACTCACGACCAGCACCGGTCAGTGGTATTCACATTGAAAAAATAACCTAGCGACTAAGGATAAAAATGCATGCAAAAATTACAATCATTAATTGAATCCTCTTTTGAAAATTGCGCTACACTTTCATCACAATCGGCTCCTGCTGATTTGAAACATACAGTTGAAGAAGTGATAACATTATTAGACCAAGGCAAATTGCGCGTTGCAGAAAAAATAAACGACACATGGCAAGTACATCAATGGATCAAGAAAGCGATCTTGCTCTACTTTCGGCTGCATGATAATCAAGTTATCAACGGCGGCTTTACACATTATTACGATAAAATTCCCGTTAAATTTCCAAATGACGATGAAGCCGCTTTTAAAACAACAGGCGCCCGCATTGTGCCGCCTGCGCTTGCACGCAAAGGTGCTTATCTTGCGCCGGGCGTTATACTAATGCCTTCTTATGTGAATATCGGCGCTTATGTTGGCTCCGGGACAATGGTTGATACGTGGGCAACTGTGGGCTCTTGTGCGCAGATAGGTAAAAATGTGCATCTTTCGGGTGGTGTAGGGATTGGTGGGGTTTTAGAACCATTACAAGCAAATCCTACAATCATTGAAGACAATTGTTTTATAGGTGCGCGGTCAGAAATTGTGGAAGGTGTAATCGTAGAAGAAGGTGCGGTTATTTCAATGGGAGTGTATATCAGTCAAAGTACACGTATATACAATCGTGAAACTGGGTTGATAAGCTACGGTAGAATTCCAAAAGGTGCGGTTGTTGTGCCTGGAAATCTACCGAGTGCAGATGGAAAGTATAGTTTGTATTGTGCGATTATTGTGAAGCAAGTAGACGCAGCAACACGAGAGAAAGTGGGTATTAATGCTTTATTGCGAGAGTAATTAGTAGGCTGCTTAGAACACCTCTCCCCTTGCGGGGGCGCTGTTGAATAAATCAGGAAACAGCTCATCTCCGCTCGTCATTGCGAGCGAAGCG
>DHJK01000135.1:0-1539 GCA_002404295.1 Legionellales bacterium UBA4722 | reverse complement strand
GCAATCCAGCTCGAAAGCAAAGCTTAGTATTCGAGATTTGCGTTCTAAAGCGTTGCTTTCGAGCTGGATTGCTTCGCTTCGCTCGCAATGACGGTAGTGAAGTTATGCTTTTTTTGTTTTATTCAACAACGCCCCTTATGGGAAAGGTGTCCTAAGCGGCGCTCAATGTCACAGAATAGTTACGAGATATTTAATTAATTTGAAGTTACGAGGATAAAACAATGTCACCTACCTTAGCACTTACTCAAGATTTGATAAGCCGTCCTTCCATCACGCCAGACGACGCAGGTTGCCAAGAACTCATTAGCCAACGATTAAAAAAATTAGGTTTCAACATTGAGCCCATGCGTTTCAATCAGGTAGATAATCTCTGGGCACGTCGCGGTACAGAATCGCCTTTAATTGTTTTCGCAGGTCACACAGATGTTGTACCACCAGGACCACTAGACGCTTGGACAACACCTCCCTTTGAACCTCAAATACGCGACGGATTGTTATACGGTCGCGGCGCAGCCGACATGAAAAGTGGTTTAGCTGCCATGGTCATTGCCGTAGAAAATTTCCTACAAAAAAATAGCCATTTCACAGGCTCCATTGCGTTCCTCATCACCAGCGATGAAGAAGGCATCAGCATTGATGGCACAAAAAGAGTCGTTGAAACTTTAATGCAACGCAATGAAAAAATAGATTACTGTATTATCGGCGAAGCCACTTCAAATAATTTAACAGGTGATCAAATCCGTGTGGGTAGACGTGGCTCACTGAGCGGCAAACTAAAGATATTCGGCAAACAAGGTCATGTTGCTTTCCCACATTTAGCAAAAAATCCTATTCACTTGGTTGCACCTGCACTACAAGAGTTGACAACAACCACATGGGACGAAGGTAATGATTATTTCCCCCCTACTACCTTCCAAATCTCAAATTTACATGCAGGCACAGGCGCTAATAATGTCATCCCTGGACACTTAGAAATGCAATTTAATTTTAGATTTTCGACAGCAGTCACTGTTGAAGAATTACAACAAAGAGTCACCACAATACTCGAAAAAAATAAATTAGAATTTGATTTACAATGGAATTACTCAGGCCAACCTTTTTTAACGCAACAAGGCAAACTAATCCATACAGTACAACAAGCCATTCAAGACATCACCGGATTAGATACCGTTCTTTCTACCGGTGGAGGCACCTCGGACGGACGGTTCATCGCACCCACAGGCACAGAAGTGATTGAATTAGGCCCTTGTAATGCAAGTGTTCATCAAATAAATGAACATGTACGTGTTGCAGATTTAGATATACTGACTAAGATTTATGAGCGAGTGCTAGAGCTATTATTTTAAGTTGCTATAATCATGTCCGTGGCCGTATCTCAAAAATCGTCATTGCGACTCAGAGCGAAGCGCGGAGGAAGCAACCTAGTCTTTTCAAAGCTGATAAGTATCATTGAGGCTCAAAAGCAGCGTTGAAACACTGGGTTGCTTCGCTCACGCTCGCAATGACGAGGATTAAGGCACGGGCACGTTCACGATAAGA
>DHJK01000057.1 GCA_002404295.1 Legionellales bacterium UBA4722 | reverse complement strand
TTGTGCAAGCCTGACCCTAATGGTCAAATTTCTTGTAGAAATCGAGTGCTTCCCAATCAAATGTGTTAACCGCCATGAAATTGCATCCACTTTTTTTAGCAATATTTTCGGCTTCATGCATTAACTTAGTGCCATAACCTTTTTTTCGTAATTCTTCTTCCACCCAAAGTTGTCCAACATAGAAGCACCCATACATATTATCACCAGCACATCCGCCAACAATTTTTTCATTTTCATCTCGAATAAAAAAAGCAAAAAAATCCAGCGGTTTCATTTCTCTTTTTTGTTTTGTATTTTCAGCGATACCATTATTAAGTAATTGAACATCGTCAGGGTGGGGATTTGCTTCGTATACTATTCTATAAATCATCATTACTTCCTCACCTACAAACTAAAATACGCAAATTTTTTATTTTAATAAAGCTACCGACAACAGTTAAACTGATTGTTTTAAAAATTTTCATTTTTTTAATCAGAAACACACTACTATTTGTGCGTATTTTTCATTCTGTATAAAACATGCGGTAGATCAGCATGAATAATATCGCGTTCATATTCAAACCCTGCTTTTTTCATCACGCGTTGTGAAGATTTATTGGTTGTCAGTGTAAAGCTAACAATAGCATCAAGGCGAATGACTTCAAATGCAATTTCAATACAAGCTTTGGTTATTTCGGTGGCAAAACCATGGTTCCAAAATTTTGGCATTAAAGCATAACCAATTTCTACTTCTGTATTACCGCCAACTTCAATTCGGCGCAGTCCTCCGCGCCCAATCCATTCATGAGTGTCCTTTAAGTAGAACATCCACAGACCAAAACCATTATCTACCCATTGTTTTAAATTCCAACTTAAATTGTCAATGGTTTGTTCTTCATTTCGCAATCCGCCCAATGTACGCATGACCTCTTCATTAGTATGCATGAGGCGAAATTTTTCTAGATCATGCTCCGTCACTTTTTCAGCAAGCAGCCTTTCTGTAGAAAAAGAATTAATTGATGTAAATTGTAATATTGTTTTTATCATTTATTTTTCGCTTTACTCCATGTTTCTCTAATAAATTTTTCCCAATTCAATTTAAAATATCTATCCTTCAAGTGCTTTTATTACTTTATCCACATCTTTCTCAACAGAGATAGATTCTATGGTTAGCGTAGCTACTTCTTCAAATAAGTGGTCACGCTCAAGATGTAATTTATCAAAGAATGCTTTTTGATCTGCGATTGGAAAAAGTGGAGGCAACCCATATGAAGTACGCTCAATTTGCACCGGTGTACTTACCTTCAAATAGATTACAAATTCTGATGATAACAATTTTCTATTTTTTTCTGTGGTAATGACGCCATCCTCCATGGTTACCACAACATTCTGTTTGCCAATATAATAAGATAATACTTCCGCTTCAGATTGATGAAATGCTTCTTCGCCTTGTATGCCGATGATTTCATTCAAGCGCCGCCCATAATACCGTTCTAAACCAAGATTGGCATCGACATATTGCCAGCCAAGTTTTTCAGCCAAGGCCTTAGCAAATAAAGATTTTCCTGCGCCCATATGTCCGACAATGAAAATACCTTTAGGTTTAGTCATGTTTTAGGTTCCCTAGATTAATACTCAATAAATCAATTGCAAAATAATAGCATGGAATACTTTTAGAACCCAGAATCCATGACGTTTATGGTCATTTTATATCCAGCATGCGCTATTCTCTTATCCACAATTAGCAAAAATACTGTAATAATATGTTGGATCTCACGAGATTAAAAATTTCTTTAAATTATCTATTGACCCTGACATTGTGTCATCCTCTATCCTCAAGGTTGAAAGGAGCCTCGAATGACAGAATGGCGTATAAAAGAAATCAGTGATTTGACCCAAACATCTGTGCGGATGTTACGACATTACGACAAGATTGGTTTGCTAAAGCCATCTTATCGTTCTGAAAATGGTTATCGTTGTTATACAGCGAAAGATTTGGCAACATTGCAGCAGATTATAGCCTTAAGATACTTTGGATTTAACTTAAGCACTGTAAAGTCTATCTTGCAAAAACACCATAATATCTATGCCCATCTTCAAGCGCAGCAGCAAGTGCTCAAAGAACAAAGTGCTCATTTGCAGCAAGTGAATGATGCACTGGGCGGTATTCTTAAACGTCTTTCGCCGTCCGAGACTCCTAATTGGAATGATTTAACAACGTTGATTGAGGGGTATCGTATGTCAGAAAATCTGAGAGATAAATTGAAAAAAACATGGGCGGGTCAAGAATTAAATGAATCACAATTTGAAGAGTACCTGTTTCTTTATGAGCAGTTTCCAGAAGAATTTGCGATGCAGGATAAAATAACTGAACAGGTTAATAATAATGAATTAGGTGACCCCGCAGGCCCCGACGGTGAGCGAGTAGTACGTTTTACGCATGACTTTGCTAAAAAATTGAAAGCGCAAACTGCTCAACAGATGAAGCTTGGCGCCAGCATTCTTGCCAGTCTTCAATCGGGTAAATTATCTAGTTTACAAGCGACTCCCGAAGCAATTAATTGGTTTAGTCGTGCTCATGTATCTTATTGGTTGAAACGCTGGAATTCGCTGTATGATACTATCGTGGAAAATGTAAAATCTGATCCACAGGGCAAAGTAGGGAAAAAAGTTGCAGAACAATGGACAGGATTAATTGATGACCATTTTTCAAGTGTCTGTCGGCCATTAGCCATTGGGATGATACTATGGCAAGAAATTGCGAAACAAGATGATGAGCTAACAAAAGAGTCAACAGGATCTAAAGCAATGCCATCAGTGCAGGAATTGGCAAAGCGAATGCACGTCAAGTTGATGTTTAATCCAGAGGCAATCAGTTGGATTAGCCAAGCCCTCACTACGCATGCAAAGTAGTTTGGATTAGTATCGTATACCCTAGAGGGATCTGTCAGCCCTCTAGGCTATATTAAAATAAAGCATCGTAACTGATGCCTGCCTTTAGTTTGTTATTGTAATATTAAGTTCATGCAGTACTTATTGTTTTTCCACCATCAAAAGCAATAGTAACACCTGTCATCCAGCTAGAAGCATCAGAAGCTAATAGCACAACAAGTCCAGCGTAATCATCCGGATGTCCAACACGTTTTAATGGAATATCATCAATCATTTTTTTCCAACCAATCGGGTCTTGTTCTTTGAATGAAAAATTTGATTCTGTATCCGTTGTACCCAGAGCAATTCCATTGACGCGTATTTGGTAAGGTGCTAATTCCAAAGCTGCGCATCTAGTCAACATATTTAATCCTGCTTTCGAACAGGAATTCAAGCAGCTCCCAATAGATGGTGCTATACCTGAAATAGAAGAAATATTTATTATGCTGCCTGCTGATTTTCGCTCAATTAGGTGGCGGGCTATACCTTGAATTAATCTAAATGGTACTTCAACATTAACCTTCTGCATCAAAGAGAATTGTTCCTGTGTCAATCCAAGGATTGGGCCTCGATCATAAGCTGCAGCGCTATTAACAAGAATATCAATCATATTAAATTTACTAATAACTGAATTAAGAAAATAATTCAGGCGCACCATTTTCCCTAAAATCCGCTTGAATAGCAAAACTCTTTCGTCCAAGTTTTCTTATCTCATCGACAGTGGCAAGAGCTTTATCTTTGGAAGAATTATATTGGATGAGGACATCAGCTCCCGCCTGAGCTAATGCAATAGCAATACCCTTGCCAATTCCTTGGCTGCCACCCGTTACAATTGCATTTTTATTTATAAGTTGCATTACCACCCCTCATATTATTACATTTTCAAACGTTGCAGCGCTCGCATACTCGCATAGGTGTATTGCCAATAGCGATATAGTACCATTTTAATAATTAAAAAAGCATTAAGCCGCGTTGTTTTTATAGACATTTATTGACTTAAATATATTGCTGCTGCTATACTCCTGCGAGTCATAAATGCAATTACACATGAGAATATCATGCAATATATCATATTAATCCAAGCGTTATCGAATAACCCTCCGCCTCCCCCGTTAGGCATTTAAATTTTTTTAATAAAAAAATATCAATCCACCAGCTTGATGAAGCTATAAGCCAATATCAGTTTACTTATAACAGATAATGATTTTTTGATTCAAATTCGCTGATGAATCGGGGTAGTTTATTTATTCGAGGTGCAAATATGATTAACTTATTTCTTCAATTGTGGGGCGCGCTATTTTATCTTCTTAATAAAATATTTTTCTCAATGGCTGAGCGAACGAGCAACACTCAAGACAAGAGAAAATGGCTTATTTTGGCATGGACAGTTTATCTCATTGCTTTGCCTGCATGGGTTATTGTTTTTATTGTAAAAGATAATTGGATAGCTGCTGCTGTAGAAGCAGGGGCTGCACCATCAATGCTGATTGGCCTTTGCATTGCATTGCGTGGACGCGGAAAAGAACCTTTTTGGCTTAATTGGCTTTCTAATCTAGCCGTCGTTGCTGGCTTAGGGCTAAGCTTATATAATTTTGGTGGTATCACGTCAATAAGCCAGATACTGGAACTTGGAATTGCTGCTGGGTTCCTAATTGGAACATACCAATTAGCAAAACAAAATCCACAAGGCTATTTATGGTTTATTTTAGGTAATGTGAGTTGCGCCATGCTTATGGGTCTCGAAGGCTATAATCTACTCATGATTCAGCAACTCATATCTCTTATATTTGTAGTGGATGCTTACTTAGCAAATAAGCGGTTATTAGCTACGTAGCTACTAATGAATATATTTCCGCTCGCGCCTACAAAAAAATTGCGAAATAACCACATATCCTATAAACTGAAAATATTAGTATTATTTTTGACTAAATTGTGAAATAATGAATTATGAACTATCGAAATAACACACACTTATTTTCTACACGATTACAGAATACTTCTGTAGGTGCTGTTATATCCGTTCATATCTCTCAACTTCTTGAAATTATTATCATTCGCATTATTCGCCTGTCTTAGCGGCCACTTTATCGCGACGCTAGGACAGGCAACTTCCTAGTGTCGCGATATCAAATCTTTTTTAATTTAGCTGCAGTTTTAAGATTAGGTGGAGATTCAATAATGACGAATAATTCATTACTATGATAAAGCCCCTTTTGTTTAAAAGGGCCTTTATTGTTGCTACTTACGCATCGATCTCATTGGTTGATGTTCTTCCTGGATTTTAGGTTCTAACATTAGCTCGAAATAACCAACGCCCGACGAGACTGGTACATACCTCTTTACGACGTTACACGTAGGGTTGGTTTTTTCTAGCTCGTTTCGTTGCTGAGCTTCTTTTGAAGCGCCCCAATACTACAGATTAAGATACCTTGAAAATTAGAGATAATAGTAAGAAATCGTTAACAATAGGCAGTTCACTTTTGATAATGAATAATATCGTGAATGACTGCAATGTCAGATGAAAGATTTCTATAGCCATGCATAAATAGTTCCACATTAAACACATTTCGGCTAATATGTAAAAAAATATCTATAGGGGTGGTGTGACATGATGAGAAGTCCTGCGTGGTACAGTCGGTTTTTTGAGAGTGAAGAGCATAAATTATCTAGTTCAGGCTCTCAAGCAACAGAGACAAAATCTATCCAACTCAGAATAACCCTCCCAACCGTTGAAGCAAATGATGCAGGTGTGCCTTATAGTGCTTATTATTATAGTATTCCTCATAGACAAAAATGGCTTTTCCGCGTTTTGCAATGCCGATTGGCAGATGATTTTTATGCGTTATATTCTGATCTTGAAAAAGAAGAAGCTTATTTAGGTCAGTTACAAAAGTCTATGTTCGATTCGATCCAATCGCAGAAGGCTCCTACCAATACAGAAGAATATAATGCTATCCATAATCAATTATTATCCTTGACTGTAATCACTAGAGGACGATTAACTCTGATTGAAATGGAATGTCATTTATATATATCTGAAGATCACGTTTCAAACAATACATGTTTAATAAAAAAAGATTATGTAGATAAAATGCGTGAAGCATTAAGTTATTTAGCTGTTATTTCTGTTGCCGATACTTTTTATTGGTTAGTGCAGTATGATGCAGTTAAGACTGTACCTTTACGTCGTATTTTCTTTTCTATTTTTTCAAGTGTACGTAATACAGCAATTTTTGCGGGTCTTGATGGAGCAGAAAATATTCTCGCAAAATATTCTACTCTAATAAAAGTTTTGGCGAATCAGTATTACGCATGTAATATCAATGATATAAAATCTTTCAATATTCAATATTTTAAACAAATTATTGGAGAAGAGTTACAAGCAACATTTGATTTATATGATATGTTTAGTTCTGCATACCAAGATGTCTATCCAGAACCTGTTTATTTTAAGATGTTTATTGCATCTGTTGCTGCGTGTTGCAAAATAGCGGATGTGTATTTTAAAAAGCATGAATATAAATTAGGTTTGATGTACTTAGATAATGCATTAGGATATGCTGTTAATTTATCTAAACAGATTTATGATCATTTAGAAATATCGCATAAGTTTCCTTTTGGAAGTGCTATATTTCAAGACAGCTATTCTGTATTACCAAGCTTGAAATTGCTTGAAGAGGGAATGTCTCGTATACATGAACTCAAGGCCAGAATTGACTCAGTCAAAGCATTGCAAACGACAATCAATATCCCCTTAAATCGTTGCCTTTTAAAACTAGAAGAGCTTGCAAAAACGGATAATGAAATAGCGTTAATGATAAGAGCGGTGACAACAGGAATAATGTACATTGATCAATTGATTAGTACAGAGAAAACCAAGGCGGTGGAGCAACAAGTCCACGATGAATATGATCAGCTGCTAGAAAAAATACGAAAAAAAGTGCCGGTTACACCCGCAATTTCTGTGGCAGATATAAAATCTAAAGATGTAATTTTAGAAAAACAAAAACCGCGGAAGGTTAATGATCGCTCTACAAAAAGAGAAGAACCTTATACGACCTTACCTGCAAGTCTTCCATCTCTAATCTATACTCAACCAGAACAAGTAAAAGACACGCTGACAAAAGAACCGACTATTCGTATTTCAGAAGATGAGATATTGAATAATAAAAAATTAAAGCAACAACGTTATGAAGAAGAAGAAAAAAAGAAAGCAGACATTTTAGCAAAGCAGCAGGCTGCGGAAATGCATGCTCAAGATGCAAATATATTTGAGTATGAATTTACCTCCGTTGTTTCTGAAAAGAAAGTGATTAAAGCACGTCTTGATTATCAAGCTTGTATTGATGTGATGGGTGAGCGTGATTTTTATCAAATATTACCTGAATTAATTACTATATTAAAGAAAGGCCGCGACGCGGGTTTACATGGCACAGGTAGAAAATTCGTTCCTAATTCAGAAAAAAAAGCGCTGGATATTCCTGAAAATCTATATTGCTTTAAACTCAAGCCTAGTAATCATAAAGTGCGTATTTATGGTGTGGTTGTCACTGAAAATGGCGAAGACAAAATTACTTATAATATGCCGAGATTTGGGAAATTGCATAATACAGTTGCTCACTTACCTAGATTTAAAATATAAATATTTGAAATCTCTTAGGGTTTAGCTGTGTATAACTGAGCATATTGCTTCCTCTTTGATATTTTATCGACATTTTAGATGAGCGCTAAGAAGATTAGAACATGAAATTTTTTGGATAATCACATAACCTATTAATTTTGAAGAAAAATTCATGAATTTCACTATTGTGCGTATTATTGTTACTTATTCTGCATCTTTTGATATACAATTACTCACCTAAAATTTTATTCATAAAAAATGAAACGAGGAAAAAAATAGATGATGTCTTCTAATAACACCAGCAAACAATTAAGTGTCATTGCAATAAAACAGAAAATACAATTTTATGCTTCACATCCTGCTTTTTCAGAAGCGGAGAAACATAAATATTTTGAAAAACATTATAGTCTTTTGGTGCGCGCATACAAAAAAGAAAATAGATTTAAGAAAGCGACTATTTATGCTCAAAAAGCTTTAGAATCTGCTTTAATAGGGTATCCTCATCAGCCACTTCGTACTGCTATTTGTCAATCTAATTTAGCTACATGTTTTGCAATACGAGAACAATATGCCACAGCTATTCCACTCTTGGAGCAGGCGCTTGCTGTATATAGAGATTTAAAAAATGAGAAGGTAGTCTTAGAAATAGAAGATGATCTGAAGTATCTCCACAATAAATTGAAGATGCAAAAAACGCTTAATTCTTTTGCTCTCCCACCTGCTCCGTCAAAAACGGTTCAATATAGGGCGCCCAGTTTTTATCCTGATGAAGCCATGCAAACTATATCTCGAAATACTGCGTTTAGCACACTTAAGAAGTTATTACCGCAGAATTCATCTGATGCCCAGTCTCCGATAAAAGATAAGCATACTGTCACTTTTAGTGTTCCCTCGAAGCAGTCATCTGTAGTAACAATAGAAAAGAAATCTAACCATGCAAATAATACCACTTTAGTTTTACAAAGACGTTTGGGAGTAAATCCTTCTTTACATTCCTTTGGTGCAGGTCCAATTGTGACTTTTACTGCGCCTTCATTAAAACCAACTGTGACTTTTACGAGTTCTTTACCTACAACAAGAAAACCAGATGCCTTTAAGCAAAATGCTGACGCTACTTCAAGTTCACGCAGGCACGCGGTGACGGGCTTTCCTTTCCCATCACTAGCCAATCAAGACCAGAATACTTCTGCCAATCAGCCTGAGTTAACACAACCACAGAACTCATTGAAAACTCACTAATATTTAAAAATGCATTTCCCTTGTGTTATCTAAATTGATTAGAAATGATTTGTTTGTCAGGTATTGGGGTATCGGAGTTGCAGATACCTTCGCCTTGTTTCCTTGCTTGCACGGCTTTATTTTCTTCAGCTTGTCTGCGTGCAAATATAGAATTTGAAGCAGGGGAAACTAGGTTATACGTGTCATCGTATTCATCATTAATATCTTCCTCTGAGCTATAAAGTTCCTCTTCTTCAACAACTGTAGCTTGGCTCCTTTGCGAGTACGACCTGCATAATGGTTCAGTTTTATATTTAAAATCTGCTGATATTGTGGATGATGGCGGTAAATGAAAAACTGACTCTGCTAAATTATCACATAATATTTCACGTGCTTTCTGATAGATAGATTTGACCTCATTTAATAAAGCATGGTGATCTTTTAATTTGTTACACGCTTCTTTTTCAATGGCTTCCAAAATCCATTTATTACCATTCTGAGCGGCTCCCATCATTGCCTCTCGATGAATATCTATTTCCTTGTATAAATTACCTATATGCATGGCATCCATATAAACTTCATATGTCATACCGATGTTTTTATGATCGTTCCATATGGCAATCATGCTGATATATATACTCTTGTCAATAAAGATTTTGCCTGGATGTGCATGTATTTTCTTGTATAGTAGATATACTTTCTGTATATCAAGCGCAGTCAAGATTTCTTTGTTATTAAAGACCGCTATTAGAATAGTAGACATAATGTTTAAGTCATCAAAAAATTCTGTATTCTGGGCATGCTGAAAAATTTCCCATGCAAACTCTATTTGTTGACAACTTCCCGCGACTTGAATCGTGGTAATATACAACTCTCTACAATGCTGAGGAGGGCAAATATCGAGTGCTTGATGAAAATGTTCTTTTAATAGATCTTCTTGGTTATCAAGACATATTTGCTCAAACAAGTCACAAAATAAAAGAATGCTTTCCTTCGTAACCTTTGCATGTGTTGCATCAGTTTTTTCTTCTGATGAATCTGTATCTTCAGAGGATGCTGGAGCTAGCATTTCAAGAGCAGACAATGAGGACGTAAATAAAGCAAATGATTGGCTGATTTTAAGATTGGAAATATTATTTTCTTTTACAATTTTGTAAACAAAGTCCACTGTTTCTCTATCTTTTGTTTTAGCTGCCCAGTTCATCATGAGGAGATGAAGCTTTGCATCTTTGATGACAGCTTTAGAAGCGATTGCGATGTTGTAAACTTCTTTTATGCGCTGTTCGATGATTTTATTATCTTGCTCAAGCTTCAATAATTTTATAGTCTGATAGATAGAATCATCTGATCCAATCGATAGTTCACTATCATGTTCTTCGCAAAGTGCGGATAACATAATAGTGTGCGTGGTAATGTCTGTATAATCCAATCCTCTGTGTACAAGGCCTATATATTCTTCATATGCCAATTCAATCGCTCCACACATAATAAGCGCGAACAATTTATTGTTATTCAATTGTACATGGTGCTCGCACGGATCGCTTTGCAATCCATTTTGGTAAACTCCATTAATGATTTGTATTACTTCATTCTGTTTTGCAGTGCCGGGTGTGAAGTCATATAATTTACCGATCCACTGAAGCATATTCAGATGATCTTGAAGTGTATTTGCTGTACGGGCTCTGTATTTTTGTAAGTTCTTTTCAAATGCAGCTATTTGTTGTGTTCGTGGGCTTATAGGCTGGCTTGCTGTCATCATATTGTATTCTCTCTTGTTGCTAGTAAGAATATGGTATATCTTAACAATAGTTGAGTAATTATCAACCTAATTTGCCGCATTTTTTACACTAAAATGGACAGTTGCGAATCAAAAATTAGAAACAGAAAACTCGTAATCAATAATGTCTAAAAGATGGGAATGTTTAGTCTACATTTATCCGGAGGAATAAGCTATCTTAGTGATCCTTCCCTCTTAAGCGAGTTCATGCACCTAATTCAAAAAAACTTTTATTAGACATGGCAGATGTCGTTATCATTTTTTATCATGTAGATAAAAAGTTGAACTCTATGTTAGAATCATTTACTTGATGAAATTTTAACCGAACAGAGAGGGAGAACTTAGGGCTCTCAAGTTCGTATGTGAGTCAATAAATAAGAGGAAATCACTATGTCTCAAAGCTATGCGAGCCCCACTAAGACTGCGAAAGCATTGGGTTATAAGGTTAGTGATGGCGGAATTTGTCTAGGTTATGCAACGCTTGGCATGCAAGCGATTATCATTGACGAGTTACAAAAATTTGTTAAGCGCAATGAATTAATGAGTGATAAAACGTATGAGCTTGGTATTAATGGTTTGGCTCAAGCGTTAAAAAGCATAGAAGAAAAGCGTGTCGAGATTATTGAATCATACAAAAGCAGTCTGTTAGAAAAATGTGAAATATATGTTGATATGACTGATAGTAGCGAATTTTATCGTTTTTTAGAAGAAAACAAAGCGCATCCTTTAGTCATAGAGTTTACTCGATTACGTGACTTGGTAGATACACAACTTTCTTTAGAAATGCGTTCTTTAGTCGATATGCATGCTTATATTCAACTCATGGCTTTTTATGCTGCATCCAATAACTTTCCTGAGCTATTTGAAAAAAATACTGCACCTATAGAGCAAAATGTTGTACTCGCTTTACCGATTGGGTTACCGGATTCACTATTAAAAGTAAATACTGTAGAAGAGAAAAAAGAAGAAAATGCATCTCCTTATCTCAAAAAAATACCATTGGTAAAACAAGTTACGACTCTAGTAGGATTATATAATCAAGAAGAATTAACTGAATTCTTTAAACAGCTACGTCTAGCAACGGATCAATGCATTCCCCCCGTTGTTTTTTTATTAACAAGCGGAAAACACGCTGTTTCAGTCGCATATGATAGCCGTATACCTTGTTGGCAATTTATCGATATTAAAAGAATGCCGCTAGTACAATGCTCATCAGATGGTGAAATTGCAGCTGCAGTACTTCATTCACTTTCTAAAAACAATGTAGCAACTTTTATCACGGAAGTTTATTGTCATCAAAAGCTAGCCAATGATGTTGGTATGTCACTATATCAGTTGACACAGACAGATGAATGGGCAGCGCTGCATCACATTGATGGAAAAGAAAATCTTTCTGATTCTAATGGTGCAACTTTGCTTTTTACAGCAACAATTAATGGAAATATTGATTTAGTTACAAATATATTAAAAAATAAAACGAATACAGAACAAATTTTCCGTGGAGGAATCTCACCTTTTTTAATGGCGTCAAGCTATGGTTTTACAGAAATTATTAAGGAATTCCTTAAATATAAAAGTACTAATATCAATGTCATGGCAGATAGTGGGGCGACTCCTTTATACAAGGCTGCGCAAAATAATCACGTCGAAATTGTTAAACTATTAATACAAGATAATGAACATAAATTAAATCCATTTGCAGCTTCATCAGATGGAGCTACACCATTTAATATTGCTGCAGAAAAAGGAAATCATGCAATAATCAAATTATTTATTGAACGATATTCAATTCAAAATCTTAAGTCATCCATGTGCATGCAAATAAGTGAGTTATTAGAACATGCAGATATATTTCATCGTAAAGATTATGTTAATCATATGTTAATTTCAAAAATAGGTGATCAAGAACATGAGATACATAATTTTTCTCCTCTGCATGCAGCCATCTTCTTTGGCCACCTGGACGTGGTAAAAACGTTAATTGCAGCAGGTTTTAATATTCATGAGAAAACGCATGGTGGCATTACTGGGCTTGATTTTGCGATTGCCATGAATCATACCGCGATTATAGATGAATTAAAAAATGCTATGGCAAATCAAATATTTAACAAATTAAATCTACACTTAGAATCACAAGAAATGGTTGATTTGGTTATTGATGCAATTGCACACGCAGATGTCAGTATGATTATCATGGCGGAAACTATTTTTCAAAATATCAAACAACTACAATTTTCAGAAAAATATAAAATAGCCACAGCAGAAAATAAGATTGTTCTTATGCAAGCATGTATTTCTTCTGCTAAAATGAGTGATCATCCATTAGAGAACAAACCAATGGATAGTGATTCTGATTCAGATGCTGAAATCAAACAAAGTCACTTGAAAGAAAAGGTTAAAAATTACTTTGTTAATAAATTTACGAAGAAGAGTTCTAGTGATGATGCGCATCATTCAGCTTTAAATCCACATCATAAAAAAAAGAAAAAATAAAGAATCATTCGTTAATGAAGATAAAAACACCGATCTGCTTGAGAAAATTGCGGGATTTTCACTGTGCGCGGGTGTTGCAATTAAGGTTGATCAACGTGTTAAGTCGCATATATTCATCTTGACCAGTCTGAATAAATGGCGTTAAGCCTTGTATAATTGCATGATGATGTTATGTTAATGAAACTGCAATTGTGCAAGACCCCCAGCGCAGAGTAATTATCGAACAAACACTTGATATTCGCAGTTTATTTTGTCAATATACAGCAAATTTCTTTCACAGGTCTACTCTAATGCCATTCAAACCAACCCGATCCCTTATCACCGCTGAGCTTTTTGTTGTGCGTTATTTTCAAGCTATGGCTGAAAATTTTAAATTAGGCAAAAAAGAAGCGCCCACTATTACTTGTGATTTCAATGCGCTTATTGCAGCTGAAACTGATCCGCAAAATAAGCTACTTCTTCGTTTTTATGCCAGTCTTATTGAATTAGCCAAAAAAAGATATGAAATGAAATTGGGTGAATTGATAGAAGATGATCTTCTTACACTTCAAACCATAGAAGAAAATAACAATATTTACCTAAAACAAATCAATAGCGATAAAGAACTGTGGAAGCATCTCACTCACAGCAACACCGGACGTCAATCGTTATTTCATCTTATTAATAATCATATTATGTACAAATTAAGTGCAGAACCTAGCTGCTGGTTTTTAGATGGCTTTTTAAAAAGCAGCACAGATCAAAATATTATTCAGGTTCTAGACTATTTAAATTATTGTCTCAATCCAGAAAAAAGGCCTGCCAACAATACCCTAATAGAAGCACAGTTAATTTTTGACAAGTCTGAAGAATCCAAAGGTAAAATCGAAAAAATAGAATATATCATTGATCAATCTCGCAGCATGGATAAAAAAAATATCCCTGAACAAACCAACCAATTTCTTGATATTCTTTTCAGCTATTCTTTGATCACGTCTGCGCCTGATACAGTAGAAGATATGATTGTTTATGGGGATATTTTAGATAAATGTGTAGAATCAAAATTTCTCTCACCTTCTCTTAAAACACCTCTTACTGATCCTGCTGTTAAAATCTTTTATCAATTTTTTCAATTACGCAAAAATATGCAATCTTATCTTTATCACTACACATTCGATAGCGCTGAAGTAAGTTGTATAATGAGTAAATTATTGGTTTCACTTACGCATAAATATATCTATCTAGTGGAGATAACAGATCTAGATAATCTTCCTCCAGAGATAATATTAGATCTATTAGACTCTGCTGAGCACTTTATTCAAAACAGAACTTATGAACCATTGCTACCAGAGAAACGGAAAGTTTTTTGGAAATCTTTCGTCAAACTTATATCCAGCTATGAGGATCATGATGAGTATTTATTACATCTAGATAATACTACATTCGATCTGATAGCTCATGATGATATCCATTATGATATCACTGATGTTGAGTTCCTTATATCTTCTCATTTGGAGAATCCTGATGAAGATCACAAAAATCCGTATCGTTCATTGCTCGCTACTTTGCAATTTATCAATAAGTTGCAAAGGATAGAAGAAGAATCAGCTAACACTCAATTTGAAACTATTTTAGCCGATTTAAACAATGGGAAATATCAATTTGATTTTTTAGGTGATTTTTTTGCAACAACAAAGAAAAATAATTTTTTGGGTGAAGTTAAAATAAAATTACTTACTGCAGCATACCTTTTGAATGCAAAGCTTGATCTAGAAGAATACTCTATCAACGAAAAAAAATCTTTTATAGTGTTTCAACAAACTATTAGAAAGCTTACAAAAGTATTTCGCATGGGTGAGACGGAAACGAAAGATCTTTTATCACTCGTTTCATGTGAAAATATCCAGCCTGAACAAGATGAGCAGTTGCCAGCTTTAACTGACCATAAAAATAATGAATCTGCTAAGCAAACGGCCGCAAAATCGACTGCGGAGCAAGAACAAAAAATGCAGTTACGAACATCCAAACAGGGAGAAACTTCCGAAAATAAATCATTGCTTTTTGTCCCTTGTAATACACTTCTTGAACTCGCCAACGTTTTTAGCGGCTATCTGAATGCTATTGAAGATAATATTGAAAATTCCAGATCTACGCCGGTTGATATGCCAGAATATGCACGAGATACATCTGATGAAAAAGATCTGGATGAATCCAATAGAAAATTAATAGATTTATTTGAAACATTAAATAATATACTCACAAAATCGGAAAGTGCAAAAAAAACAAAAGGCGGAAGTTCATTTGAAAATAACGGGGAAATTGCGTTATTGATTTTGAAAGCCAATGAAATTTTATCAGAATTATATAACCAACATCCTGTTCTTTGGCATTTTGTATTAACTTTGCAGGAAGGGCGTGATGCGATGTACTTTCTGACAAGCATTGATCTTGATCACACTGATGCACCCAGAATTCATACCGATTGGAGAGACGCTTTTGTAAATGATAAAACGCATCCTGAAGAAACGCATTTATTAGAATACTTGGGTTTATTAGTACAGAAAAAAAATAGTCCAATAGAAATAATAAAGAATGTAGCTGAACTCAAGAAAAGTAATCCTTTCTGTGATGCATTCATTAGCATTGATTGTGATGCTACGTCAGACATTAAAATTCAAAAAATACTAGAATTAGCAAAAACCAAATTTGTTAATATAAGCGACAAAGTTCCAAAAAGAATAGTTCGTCGAATAAAGGATATTTATGCTGTCGCATTAATGTTAGACATCGCCACTTTTAATTCCCGTTATGAATTAATTTTATCCGCTATTAAAAGATTAGTGGAGAGCGGCTATCTACCTGAGTTTCTTATAGCACCGCAATCTATATTGGGCAGCAGTGCAGAACTTCAAGCATTTATGACTACATATAATTACTATAAATACAGCAAAATAGTTAAATCTAACTATACTATTTCTAAGCAATTTAATATAAACGATTTAGATGAGAAAGTTAGCTTATTATTATTCATATGTATTTTAACTTTTCATGTTTCAAACAAATCCAATCCATGGGCTCTTTCCGAGGATATCTTAAGTGACCTAATCTCTGGCGTTTCATATATTATGCGAAATAATTACATGAATAAACTGCCTCCTGATATGACTATTAATTTCTGGCCTGCGATAACCTCCCTCAGCGTAAAAGTATCTCCAGATACTGCCTATGCAAAGTTCAATGACTATATTAATTCTTTAGTTAAGAACAAACAATTTCAGCATGCAAATAATTTACTGCAATATATCATTTATCAAACTCAAAACAACACCGAATATAAAGCATTGCTATCTGCTTATCAATTTATTCATAAACTTCCTGAACGAGAACTCGGTGAATGTAAAAGTTACCTCGATACCGAAACGCAAAACATGGAATTTGATATCCATTTAGCCGAAATAAATAGCGGAATATATGATTTTAATGCATTAACTCCAGCATTTTTAGCTAATTTTAAAGATATCAATAAATCTTTTTGCACGTTACTTAATGAAAGGCTCAAAGCATTACAATCACAGTTAATGTCACCTCGCGCATATGAACATGATAAACAAACTATTTTAAAATTACGTGATTGTCTTTTGCAACTTGCAACGGTTTTTGAAGCTGATACTGAAATAGTTTCAGCTATGTTTGCACCTTTCATGCTTGAAATTAACAGTCATGTCTTAAAATGTTTTGCATTAATGGAAACTAATGTTGAGAGAAATTCTTCAAAGGAACCCGATTTTCCAGAATATAAGCCCACCATAATAGTTCCAGACGAATTTAAACCTGTAGTAGATTTCTATCTTAATACTATCGAGCTCATAAAATTATCGCATGCTGTGACAAAAGAAAAAGAACAGCATGCTAACGCAAAAGAAGATTTTTCTAATCTTATAACAACAACAGAAAAAATCTATGAAGAGTTGCTCAATTTACAAAACGATCATGCTGTACTTTGGCAAAATACAATATTACGCAACCCTGCAGGACGACATATTCTCTATCATCTATTGCTCAATCGTGTTTTTCTGCATAATGTAGACATTGAAGTTGCTCGCTCTTTAATTAAATCATTATTGTCCAACGCGACTTGCAAGGCGGAAGTAGAATTATTGGAATATTTTGATTTTATAGTACTAAAATTAAATGACATGCAGCTTGAGCTGACCCAAGCACAATTACAAAATCGTTTGATTGCAATCCATGCGGCGTTCAGTTTAAATAGAGACGATCATGGTAAGGTAAAAATCACTAAACTAAAAGCAATAATAGAATCTACATTATTCATTTTTTCTGATACTGTACCTAGCTTTATACCTCGTGGTCTTCGACTTCTTAACGCGCAACTAGTCTTAAATGAAATTCACCCTGAAGATCAAATAGCCACAGCGGAATATCTAGCTATCATCCCTAGAGGTTGCCAGGCTAAATTTTTTCCCCCAATACCTTTAAAGTTAACAACTACTTTACCATCTTCGCTCATTTATTTATTTTATAATATAACAAAACATATGGACTGTTATTTTCATCAATATGTATTACAAACAGAAAATCAAAAAAGTGCTTTACGTGGGATTTATATCACCCTGCAATATACAGTTATTTCTTTTTTCAAAACTATATCAGAACGAAATTGGATTACCAATGATGTTATAAAAGAATATTCCGCTGCTGCTTGCTCTATGATCTTTGAAAACGCTTTTGCGAAATTTTCTTCTGATTATACTTCAAATTTTTGCGAGTCTGTGGTCAAGATGCTTTCTTTTTTAGAACCGATGCATGATTTTACAAACGAAATTAACCATGTTTTTACAACCTTATATACACAAGGAAAAAGATCTGAGGCCAGACTTATTCTATGCTATTTCATTACACTGTTAGCAAATTGGCAGAGTAATCATTTTAAAAAAAATAAAGACATGCCAGATATCGGAAAATACAGTGCGTTATTGTCAGCAGTATATTTATATAATGATATTTCGGCAATAAGTGAAATGAAAGATATTAAT
>DHJK01000019.1:52353-52483 GCA_002404295.1 Legionellales bacterium UBA4722 | reverse complement strand
CTAGATGACGACATTATTTTTTTATGAATATAAAAATTGAAGTTACCCTATTGACTTTGTCTTCAAGCCAGCGGATTATAAACAGGATTTTTGCGAACTTGATTGTTCACAAAAAAGGAAAGCCAGAAGA
>DHJK01000019.1:45577-52281 GCA_002404295.1 Legionellales bacterium UBA4722 | reverse complement strand
CAAAAAAGGAAAGCCAGAAGAATGAATGCTTTTAATTGGGCTGCTATTCTTCTGGCTTAGAAAGCGTACCAGCCAAGTGGCTTAAACACGAGGCTAGTACTAACCATCTTCACCTTATAGATAGGAGAGGCAAAAATGGCTAAAGAGATTTTAGCGGTTTCATCACGTCCAAGCAATCCCGTTTCACATCTTGCGTATCTAATTCACGCAGCTTTGAAAGAGCGGAGCAGTGTTTCTGATAGTTTTTCTACCGATTACAAGCGGCAACTTTCTACGTTGGTTGGGCTTAGTTTTACGGCTGTGCTGACTGAAGGAAGCAAAACAAGGTCTTGTAGACCTTATCTTGCTGCTTTTTTACGCTACAGCAATCTAAGCCAACAGCAAGGCAAGCTTGAAGAGTTATCGGTTGCAATAGCAGAAATGGTTTGCAACGCAATTCACCCTTTCAAAGTTCTTGGTTTCCCATGGTATTACGATGATTTTCTGTTGGCGATGACTCATACAGTGAGCCCATCTGATGCGGTATCTGCTGAGACAAAAAAGGGGATACAAGAAATACTGCTGGAGCTGTTAGAAAAGTGTGATTAGTGTAAAAGCATTGTAACTATACAGCGATTACCGCTGACCTAATCGTGCCCGTGCCCGCGCGCGTCTTTTCTTGGCTATTATCAAAAACCTTGGGCATTTTAATTAACATCTTCAAGACAAGATGCCTGCGTTGATATTGATTAAAAACCCAGAGAAAAGACGCACGCGGGCACGTGCACGATTAGGTCAGTGATAATCGCTGAATAGATACCAAAAAGACAACAATATAAGGACAAGACAGTGGTCAACATTATTCATCAGCCGCACGATAAATTGTTTCGCACATCGATGTCAGACATTCGGGTAGCGAGTGATTTTTTTAAGGGGCACTTGCCTACCGCATTACTCAGCAAGCTTGATCTTACAACATTATCATTACAGATAAGCACGTTCATTGATGAGGCATACCAATCAACAGAGGCTGACTTGCTTTACTCGGTTATAGTTGGTGACTCCCTAGCCTACCTTTATATTCTGTGCGAACACCAAAGCGAGATAGACAAATACATGGCATTTCGGTTACTGGTCTATATTGTCAGAGCAATCGAACTACACCGTAAAAAGCACCCAAATGACCCTTTGCCATTAATTTACCCTTTGGTCGTCTATAGCGGAGAAAAATGTTGGAACGCACCCAGAGACATCTATGGCTTATTTGGAGAAGAAGAAAATCTTGCCAGAGAAGTGATGTTCAAGCCTTATCAGTTAATCGATCTGGCTCGCCTGGATGAGCAAGAGATTAGGCAGCATCCTTGGGCAGGTCTCCTTGAATTTACGCTGAAATACCGCTCAGTCGTCTGCAATGTTGAAGCTTTTTGCGATGTTTTTCTTCCCTGGCTTAAAAATATTGAGCAACAACAGGGTGAAAGTTACTGTAAAACTGTGCTAAACTACGCCATAAATGTACTTGATATTAACGATGAGAACATATTTGTCCAAAAAATCCAAGAGCATTTGACTGGTAATTTAAGAGGTGAAGCAATGACACTTGCACAACGGTTTGAACAAAAAGGCATAGAGAAAGGTATAGAAAAAGGCATAGAAAAAGGCATAGAGAAAGAAAAAATCATCATTGCCGAACGTCTGTTATCTGAAGGCTATGATCTTGCACTAATAACAAAAATAACTGAATTGCCGCTTGAAACACTTATAGCGTTAAAGAAAAAGCTTCATTAAATGTAAACCGTATGGCAATGTACATTGACATACGGTTACTTTTTACCTTACAGGTTATTGATTTTCTTAAGACAAGCTTACCTAGATGATCCACACTGTCGTCGTTTAATGCATCTTTCACGATTTTATTTTTAGGATGTATTTCATCATCATACATTTTGGAGTCGGCATATTGAGCTCATTCCACCGTCTCATCTACCCGATAAAAGCTGCCCAAAATCAATTATTTTTGCAAAATAACCACTATCAACTACTGCATCATTAACACCGTTCACGTGTATAAGTATAGGGCGATATGAAAAGTTTTTGGGTATATTTAATCTGCTAATTTTTTGCTTAACTTCATCAATAACTGATGCTTTTATCTCTGATCTGGAAAATTTGATTTCACACACATACATACAATTAAACTTCGTCTGAATTAACAGGTCAATTTGACATCCTGGATGTATCTTTGTCGTTTTCTGAAAGTACGGATTTGAGAATACAATCTCTTCTGGCGGCACACCTAATAGCTTTACGATTAATGAATCATTATTTAATACAAGATTTTCAAATTGCAGTGAAATAATACTTTCCCATCCAGTCAACGTTGTCACTGAGGTTTTTTTAAAAGTACCTTTCTCTATTTTAGTTTTGTTTGGCTGTATGTATTTCAAATAAAATCGCACGTAATTGTCTTTAAGACGGTAGCGACTTAATTTTGAGGTTTTGCCATCTTTCAAATGCCAAGTAAAATCTCTTGATATAATACCAGCCGTACTTAAATCTGCCAAATACTCACTAAAATCTCCCGTTTTACTTCGCCCACAACTTGCTAAGATTTCTTCTTGGCTTGCAGGCCCACTCACTAATCGATCAATAATTTTTTTATATAATTTGCTGCGTTCACCAAAAATATCAGAAAATATTCGTTCAAATTCATTCAATAATGGTGCATTTGGAGAAAAGCACAAAGTTCTTATATTGTCTTCTGCGCTCTTATTAGGATTTACTAATTCAAGATACCTTGGTACGCCACCTGTGATCGATAACACTTTTAGTTTTTCGTATGCAGAAATTCTTTCACGATGGGTACGCCAAAATTCATCACAATCAGCAACCGAAAGCTCAGGTAACTTGATGTATAAGGTTGGGCGCCCCAAAAACAATGTACTACTTATAATATTCTTTTCTATCCAAGATGATACTGATCCGCATAATACTAACATCAGCTTTGAATTCTTCTTAAACTGCGTATCCCATGCATTTTTCAATTTACCCAAAAAAGTAGAATCTAAAGATCCCATCCATGAAATCTCATCGAACAAAATAACCACTTTTCCTTTTTCTGTGTTCTTAGCGAGGAAAGTAAATAAATCACCCCAGTCAGTCATGCTAAATTTTGGAGTGTCCAACTGCTCACTTAATTGACGCGCAAACTCATCACGCTGCATTTGTGCCGTTGTTTCTTTTGTAGGAGCAATTCCAGCTATTGAATAAAACTTCTGGTTATCAGCAAACTCTTCAATCAATCTGCTTTTTCCTATACGTCGTCGACCCTGAACAATAACTAAATTCGCAGAATTTTTATGCTGCAAATCAGTCAGTTCTTGAATTTCCGCTTCTCGGCCAACAAAAGGCGTGCTCACAATAACCTCGGTTATCTAATTTGGTGCGTCCATTCTATCAGAATTAGTGCCGCACTAAAACACATTTTATTGATTTGGTGCGCCTAACGGACTGAGGATTTGGACGCACCAAATCAATTAAATCGTTTTTGGTGCGCCCAAAAAAGGCCTATGGCCGCCGCACCAAAATATGTTTTTTACATCACAAAGCCGTAAAAGAATCGCATGAAGAAATATATCTCATGTAAAATCAAGAAATAAGGCTACCTATGTGATAATACCCACTACCACCAAGTGTAATGGGTCTTTCACGTAACTTCAGAATTTCTATATATCAAATCAGGATGCAGGCGGGGTGCAAAGCAACCTCCAAATCAGATATACTCAGAGATTGATATATCTCTTTTTTCATTTAGTATACGGACATACTTGCAATGATAAAGTTTCTAACATCTATAAACGATAGCCTATGGCTTGGCGCCACCCTTAAACTCTATGGCCTATTCATGATCATATGGGGCTTATTAAGTTATTGGGATTTAATGCCATTTTACCAAGTAAAATTATTCAAAATCAATTCTATTACACCAACAATCAGCTTATTTCCAGGCCAAAAGATTCGTTTAAATTTTGACTCTCATCAAGCGATAACCCGAGGAGATATTAGTTCAGCAGACTGGCAACTATTACAGGACAATAAAGTTCTTTTTGAAGAAAAAGGATTAGAGCCAACAATACCTCTCCCAACAACAGAAGGTGGCATATTTCAATTGAAAGTAATTGCAACATTGAATGATAACAGGATCAAAAGCGGTCAAATTAATTTTTACATTGTTCAGGATATCCCAAAACAAGTAACTTTTTCATCCTATACAGAAGTTAACTTAACAACCGAAAACAATACACCAGCATTCTTAAAAAATGTGCAGCAGCATGGTGCCGAAATTTATGCTGGAAACGGGGAGTGGAAAAAAGTAGATGCCACTACTGCTTCAAAAAATAACGTTACTGTAAAACTCAAAGCAAATGTACCAATTTCTTCATTTAATAATGAAATGCTAATTCGAGCACAAGGCTCAGCAAAAGACTTAAGCAATTACGGCACCGCAAAAGTACCTTATAACTACAACAAACCTGTTAATTAAATACTTTATTCAATAATCTTTTGAAACCATTTAATAACTTACTCGCCTTCAACTGAGAAGAAAAATCGCGTCCGCTGTAAAATTATTCTTCTTGTCATTATTTATCCGATACGCGGTATTGCACCCAATTCACCGGCAAGGTACTTTCTCATTAAACTTGGCTCACGGCGCAAACCTTTAATGTCACGCGCGCCATAAACATGCGTAGCTTGCCCGCTAGGTTTTTCAGTAAGAAATACTTGCTCTTTTTCCAAGTCATCTAATAAGCCCGGATTGTGAGCGGTAAAAAACAGCTGCGCTCCACGAGCGTTATGCTCTGGGTCACAGAACCATCGAAATAATTCTGGCAACAAAAGAGGGTGTAAGTCGGTATCGATCTCGTCAATCATAACGATTCCACCCGTTTCCAACGCGTAATGTATTCGTGGAAAAATCTCAATAAAGCGTTTGGTACCCGCTGATTCTTCATCGAAATAAATAAACCCATCAAGACCAGCATGTTGAAATTTTGCAAATGGGCCTTGACTCCCTTGCTCAATAGTCATCGATTCAAGACCAATATCTAAACGCCTTAATTCCTTATTCAAACGATCTAAACAATTTTTATCATTTACATAGATAGAGAGAAATTGATTAACGTTTTGTTGAATCTTGTATACGCCAATAATATTGGTTTGCAATGCGCCTATTACCTTACTTAAATAACTAGATAACGGATGATTTAATTTTGCTAGAGTGCTAATCACGCTGGCGTTAGGACGGATGCTTTGCGCTCTTGGGTCATTAGCACCAGGAATATCGAACTCACGCCCAAAATGAAATTGTTGGTCTTCCCGTTCAAAAAGGTGACGAAACTTACCCTTAGGGGCATACGACAACGCTTCATATAAAACAACCTTATTACCTAGATCATTAGCTTGATGGCCAATATGCAGTTCATAACGAAAAATCGCAGAGGGATCACTGTCACTAAGCTGACTATCAAACTCTATAGTAATTTTGGTTGGCTTCCCCCACCAATCTTTTTGCCTATAAGGTTGGAATAAGTTATTTACTTGACCTACCCAATCAAAGCTATGGCACGCAAATATAGCTGCCGAAACAACCGCACGCATAATAGTAGACTTACCTGAAGCGTTTGAGCCGAAAAAACCGACTACTACTGGCAAACGTGTTTTCTGATTAGAACGGGAAAGCTTGAAACAAGCCAAATCTGGCGCATTAGCAGGAACCTCAAAAGTCAGCTCCTGCCTATCGGCGATCGAAAAAAAGTTTTCAATGATGATTTTATATAGCATTTTCTTATTATATGCAGATTTTATGTTAAAGTCCACATTAAAAACGAAATTCATGTCATTTTAAATTAAAGTTTGTCGTTAAATACGCAAAGTCTCGAATTAATCATGAGAAAAGATATAACTTATTGTTTTTAATAATAAAACATAAAAAAACTGGATGGATCTCTGATAACCTCTGATAAGAATCATTTAATGAGGATTAAATACTGTCATAAACTCAAGTTGATATCGATATATCTTGATACACCAGCATATCGATTGCAAAAAGTGTCACTATTCGATACCTTTTGCAATCGATATGCTGAGCATTATCAATTTGCTCCCAGGTCAAAGGATAGCACAACAACCTTTAATAACTTCAAACAGCTTAAGAATATCTTTACGAATTTAACGAATTTCTTCCGAGCGCAGCTAACCATCAACGTTTGATCTGAATTCATCAAAAGATTTTTCAGTTTTAGCAATATCTTCGCCGTTTAAAATACCTTCTTCGCAAGAGTTGCACCATAACCCGGGCTGGTCTAACTTTATAAATTTGCCCCTGTAGGTAAATACGTGCTGTTTTGTCTTTTGACTTAAAATACCTTTACTACATGCATGGCATTTCATTCGCACCCCCCCCTAAAGAAAATAATAAAGTATCCCATCTCATCTACCTGAAACTTTATTTACATAATCCGTCATAGATTAACTGAGTAAAACGTTCACGTGCAATATTAATATCTCTATCTTGTATTTTTTATTTCTCAGATGCTTGATTGCGGCATGAATTTTTTAAATGGTATAAAAAATAAAAGATTCTCTATTGACTTTCTTTCAAACCCAATAGATTATAAACAAGATTTTTGCGAACTTGATTGCTCGCAAAAAAGGAAAGCCAGAAGAAT
>DHJK01000019.1:21804-45512 GCA_002404295.1 Legionellales bacterium UBA4722 | reverse complement strand
CAAAAAAGGAAAGCCAGAAGAATGAATGCTTTTAATTGGGCGACTATTCTTCTGGCTTAGAAAGCGTACCAGCCTGTGCCTTCAACACGAGGCTAGTACTAACCATCATTACCTGACTAAAGAGGCAAAAATGGCTAAACAGATATTAGCGGTTTCATCACGTCCAAGCAATCCCGTTTCACATCTTGCATATCTAATTCACGCAGCTTTGGAAAAGCGAAGCAGTCTTTCTGATGATTTTTCTACCGATTACAAGCGGCAACTTTGCACGCTAGTTGGGCTTAGTTATACAGCTGTATTGGCGGAAGGGAGCAAAACAAGGTCTTACAGACCTTATCTTGCTGCTTTTTTACGCTACAGCAATCTAAGTCAACAGCAAGGCAAGCTTGAAGAGTTATCGGTAGCAATTGCAGAAATGGTTTGCAATGCGATTTATCCTTTCAAAGTCCTTGGTTTCCCATGGTATTACAATGATTTTCTGTTGGCGATGACTCATGCAGCGAGCCCATCTGATACGGTATCTGCTGAGACAAAAAAGGGGATACAAGAAATACTGCTGGAGCTGTTAGAAAAGTGTGATTAGTGTAAAAGCATTAAACTTGCCGGTTCATTATACCGGGTACCGGCGAGTCTAAATGCCAAAGTTATCTCCATCATATTTATATTAAATTAGCCACGCATAAGGTGGCCAATACGGCCTAAATGATGATTATGAGCAAAAAAATATTGCACGTAAAGCGTCTTTCAAATAAAC
This sequence comes from Legionellales bacterium UBA4722, assembly GCA_002404295.1. Lineage (GTDB taxonomy): Bacteria > Pseudomonadota > Gammaproteobacteria > DSM-16500 > DSM-16500 > UBA4722. The sequence goes on along the minus strand of DHJK01000019.1, from coordinate 44,758 downwards.
CACATAAGATTTATGAATACAAAGTAAGGAATAAAAATGAACGAAATCGACCAATTAAAAGCACTTGTACTGCAATCGAAAGATTTGAAAGAACCCTTTAATTATTTTTTTAACCTGGTGGATACCAACAAGATCCTTACCATGAAAGGACATGATATGATCTATAATATAACCGATCGCCCCGAATTACTGGCTATGATAGACGTTATGAAAAATGAAATGTCAAAACGTTTAGGGATTACATTAAACAAATTAGGTCCCATATTATTTGAAATACCTGATTATCATTTCATTCATGGAGTGTGTTTAGCGAATGAATTATTTGTTCCTGCAGCTATCATTTATTTTTCTGACATTCATACCGGAATTTTTACAACGGCGGCAAAACAAACAGAAATGTTTCGTTTTGCATTGATGGCACCATCCGAGATGAAACAAGCGCATTAACCTTAAAACAGACAGTGGCCCACGCACATTTAGAAATGCACCAATGTCGTGATTAAAAAAAGACAACAATATAAGGACAAGACAGTGGTCAACATTATTCATCAGCCGCACGATAAATTGTTTCGCACATCGATGTCAGACATTCGGGTAGCGAGTGATTTTTTTAAGGGGCACTTGCCTACCGCATTACTCAGCAAGCTTGATCTTACAACATTATCATTAGAGAAAAGCACATTCATTGATGAGGCATACCAATCAACAGAGGCTGACTTGCTTTACTCGGTCATGCTTGGCGAGTCCCCAGCCTACCTTTACATTCTGTGCGAACACCAGAGCGAGATAGATAAATATATGGCATTCCGGTTATTGGTCTATACTGTCAGAGCAATCGAGCTACACCGTAAAAAACACCCAAATGATCCTTTGCCATTAGTTTACCCTATGGTTGTCTATAGCGGAGAAAAACCTTGGAACGCACCCACGGACATCTATGGCTTATTTGGAGAAGAAGAAAATCTTGCTAGGCAAATAATGTTCAAGCCTTTTCAGCTAATCGATCTGGCTCGTCTCGATGAGCAAGAAATCAGACAGCACGTCTGGGCTGGGCTGGTTGAATTTACACTGAAATATCGCTCGGTCGTCCGCAATGCTGTAGCTTTTTATGATGTTTTGCTTCCCTGGCTAAAAAATATTGAGCAACAACAAGGTGAAAGTTACTGTAAAATCGTGCTAAACTACCTCATAAATGCGCTTGATATTGACGATGAGAAACTATTTGTCCAAAAAGTCCAAGAACATTTGACTGGCAATCTAAGAGGTGAAGCAATGACACTTGCACAACGGTTTGAACAAAAAGGCATGGAGAAAGGTATAGAAAAAGGCATAGAAAAAGAAAAAAACATCATTGCCGAACGTCTGTTATCTGAAGGCTATGATCTTGCACTAATAACAAAAATAACTGAATTGCCGCTTGAAACACTCCTAGCGTTAAAGAAAAAGCTTCATTAGATGTACAAATAAAAGCCTACAGGAGTTCATCAGGTCTGCGCAATTGCACAAGCCTCTGCTCGCAATTTTCTGATATATTAAAGCCTAGCCATGAGTGCAGATGAGGCAGCATTAGCAGCAACCTCCGCAGAAGTCGCATCGTCTTTAGATATAGCATTTAGACGTTGGTTTTAAATACGATTTCTAAAAAACCGATCACCTAAGCATTGGGATCACCTCCGCTTGCGTTTCTAATTTAGAATCCAGATCTATTGATTTTAATTGGGTTAATTGTAAAATTCTCTCATCCAGGACTGCTTTAAATGAAGCTCTCATTTCAGGAGTCAACGGGAGATAGGGATGAAAAAATGCAATCCAACCCCGCGATGCCAATTTAGAAAATTGATATTCTTTTTTCTCTTTAAAAATAGTTTCCCAGGCTTCCGCGCTCGTTTTTGAAGGATCAATAATGACTAACCACCTTTGACATTCATTCATACTCAATTCGAAATAGCAAGATTGTAAGTATTCTTTTGGAAGGTTTGCTGACGCTCTAGCAACTTGTTTAATAGCATTTACAATATGTATCTCTCTATAATGCTTTCCTATTTGTATAGTATCTATGACGTTAGACCAAAATATTTTTTGTTTTCCTGGTGTTAACTCATGATGCATTTTTAATAATAAAAAATATAATCTATCTTCGACTATATCGCCTATTTTTTCATACTCGACTTTATTCAGGGGATAAAGTGCGTTAGCACGACCCATTCCAAATGTTCTAGAAAGATATTTCATGAATCGGTCATTATCACAAAAACTTCGGATATCCGTTAAATCAAAATCGATTGCTTTCATAATGACATGTTGAATTTTTTCAACCAACGCATCATCTTGATGTTGTTGCGCTATAATCAATAAAGATTCCATCTGAGGAATAAAATCATTAAATAATATATCTCTTTCTGCAGGCGATAACATGCTACCCCCAACTACATGAACTATATCATGTAACCATGTCAAAAAAGGGCCAGCAAGATAAGCATGAATCATTTTAGGGTTAGATTTAACATGTAATCCATACAGTAATACCGGGTGCTTGCCATGTGCGTGCAGTTGACGCACTGTAGCCACGCTGACTGCTCCAAAAATAGGCATCATATGGATAGGCTTCGGTGACATTTTTTGCAGTATATACTGCATAACAGACGCAGAAGGAATAAAACCATGACGAACAGTATCTTGTGAATTTTGCTCATAATGACAAAAAGGAATATTTGATATCACAATATCAAAAAGTTTATCGATATCGGTTAAATCTTTTCTATTAGGCGATCTATAAGGAATTTTTATCAGCCATTGTTCCACAGGAGGCAAATGTAAGATATATGTTTCCAAGTCATTATAATCAAGTGGATAGCCTAATTTTACAATACGATGATGGATTAACTTTAAGAATTTTTCTCCTTCCTCTGTTAATTTATTTCCATTTGATAATAGATCTATTTTAATTTCACACACAACTTTTATGTGTTGATCTTCTTCTTTAAGAGGTTGCATGTCAGTAAACTGCATAAGCGCCATTAAATAGGCATAGGCAGTCATGCCATGACAAAAAAAAGATTCGTCCGATTTCATTAAAAATGTAAGATATAGATAACAATCAGGATCGCTAAATATTTCAGCCTTTGAATTGCCATGCTGAATAGCGACACGTAATTCTTCCACTTTTTTATTATCCGAATAAATTTTCGATAAAAAATGAGGAATATAAGCATTTTTTTGTATAAATTGGAATAGGCTATCGCTTAAATTTTGATTACCTAAGTGTTGCGTAATAGACTTATGCGATGCATTGAATGCCTGTTGTTTTTTGTTTACAGTGCTTAACTGTTTTGCAGAAAATCGATAAGGCGCAGCTCTCGTTGCATGAGCAAGGGATCTTAATCTATGAGCAATAAATTTTGTTGTTAATAAAAGGCGTAATATAAAAAATCTCCTTCCAGGAAGTATTGAACATAGAATAAAAGCTGCTCAGAATCAATTTGTTTTGCAAAATAGCCACTATCAACTACCGCCTCAAATGACATGCATATCGCGAGCTTTCCAACCTATCTATGCTGAGGTTATTGTTGGCGCGCTTATATTACATCAATATGTAATTTAATAAAATCATATCATTAAGAAAAAATACTCGCCAATGAGCAAATTTTAATTTATGAACTATACTTAAAAATGACAGCAATCTTACTGTTATTCTTAGGAGGCGTTACCATGTTTAGAAAAACAGAACTAGACAATCCAGCTACACACCTGGAAACGTTGTTAAAAAGTAAATTAAGCCGGTTGGAGACGTTTTTCAAACCCGCTGATCCTAACTTAAATAGCCGTGAACTCCGTGATTCATTGACAGACAAAGAGCTTATTCAGCTAAGAGGAATCTTAGGGGATTTGTCCTCTACAGTGAAAATCGCTGAATAGCTAGAAACAAACTAACATACTGATTCTACCGTAATAATATATATTGCAAAATCCCACACAAATTCCATAGATAGTCTATACCTAATGGTGAGCAGGTAATCTGTAGTGTGGTATTCGATTGCCTAAAACAAAAGGAGACAAAATAAAAAAAGGGATCACTTAATTTGGAGGTTTTGTGATTAAAAAGGTGCTAGTTTTTTTAGCGACTCTATTATTGATTAACAGCACGTATGCAAACCCGGAAGGTGGTGTTGTAGCTGCAGGATCTGCAACAATTACATCACCCGATGCGAGTACTGTGCAAGTTAATCAAGCGAGTGACAAAGCTATTGTTAACTGGCAGAGCTTTAATATTTCAGCTGATGAAACAACTCGATTTGTTCAACCTAATGCAAGTTCTATTGCACTTAATCGCATTGACCCACAACAAGGTGCTTCCCAAATTTTTGGACAGATACAAGCGAACGGCCAAATTATTTTAGTGAATCAAGCAGGTATTTATTTTGGACCCGGATCTCGTGTTGATGTCGCTGGCATTATTGCGTCAACAACAGATATTACGAATGAAAATTTCCTGGCGGGATATTATATTTTCGATCAAAAGTCTCCTCTCTATAATGGTTCTATTATTAATAAAGGAACGATCATCGCTGCAAACAATGGCTTGATCGCTTTATTAGGATCGGCTGTTTCTAATGAGGGAATGGTACAAGCCCATTTAGGGAATGTGGTACTGGCATCCGGAAATAAATTTACAGTTGGATTTGACAATACTGGATTGATTAATTTTACCGTTGATGAAGCCGCTACAAGCCCAGGGGTTGATCATAATGGTACGGCTTTAAAACATGGGGTCAATAACAGCGGCACCATTATTGCGGATGGTGGCACTATCTTAATGACGGCAAAAGCGGCACAAGGTGTCATGGATCACGTGATTAATATGACGGGTGTAGCGCAAGCGCGTTCAGTGCAGGAAAAGAATGGTGTCATTATTTTGGCTGGAGATGATGAAGGGATGACTTATGTTTCAGGTAAAGTAGATGCATCTGGAATAAAAGTAGGAGAAACGGGTGGTATTGTACAAGTACTTGGAAATTTTATTTATCTCGATGGTTCTGCTGAAATCAATACTAAAGGCGATATGGGTGGCGGGCAAATTTATATTGGTGGTAACTATAAAGGAAAAGGACCTTTACCCAATGCATTGACAACATATGTTGCATCTGATGTTAATTTATTTGCAGATGCCATCACGCAAGGTAATGGCGGTAAAATCATTGTTTGGTCAGATGTGGCTACGGGATTTGAAGGAAACATTAGCGCACGAGGCGGCTTGCATGGAGGCGATGGTGGTTTTGCAGAAACATCAGGTAAGGTATACCTCGATGTGAATCAAGCCAGAGTCAACACAACTTCGCCCTTAGGAACAACGGGCATGTGGCTATTAGATCCTGCTAATGTCACGATTAGTGCTGCCGCTACATCCAATGAGAATTTCGCAGGTGGCGTCTTTACACCCACAACAAATACAACAGCCAATATCATCACGACTGGCGGCGCTGGACTAAACGCTCAACTAAACACCTCTAGCATTACAGTATTAGCAACACAAACAGCGGGAGGTAATGCAGGCACCATTACTGTCAGCGCACCTATCAGTTGGACTGCTCCTACTACTCTCACGTTGACAGCTTCTAGCGATATTACGATTAACTCAACGATTACTTCAACTAGCTTTAGTGGATCAGGAAGCGCTGGTGGGCTGACACTAAATGCAGGCGGAAACATTACCCTTAGTTCAGCAATAAACACAAATAGTGGTGCAGTTACATTCAGTGCGCCCACCGGCAATATTACACTTAACTCAACGATCACCACTGCTGACGTTAGCTCTGCTGTCTCAATGACAACTAGCCCCACAGGTACTGCTATCCTCTTTAATGCTGGCTCAGGTGTCTCAACCGCTGCTGGGGCGTCTCAAACGTATAATACATCCTCTACTAATATTGCAAGTGGCGCTTCTGTCACATTGAACGCGGGCAATGGAAACATCACATTTGGTACCGGTGGCACAACTGGCACCATTAACGGACCTGGCAGCTTGACTTTAACTAGCAATGGAACAATCACCGTAGATGGGGGTCTGATTGGCGTAGGTACAGCATTAGCCGCATTTACAACAACCGGCAGCGGTACATTGACATCAGGTGCAGGCAGCTTGTTTAGTCCAGAAGTGACAACCACAGGAAATCAAAGCTATGGCACGACTATTACAGCGTCATCGCCAGGGGCTACCATTTTTCTTCAGGGCACAGGCGGAGGGAGTACGATCACATTAAATAATTCAGTCAGCTCCGCCAGCGGTGACGTGCAACTAAGAGCACCTGGCGGAGTGTTTCTGAACTGCGCTGCCTGCAATCCACTCATTAATTCCGGCACACTGGAAATAGACAGAACGATTACAACGCCATTAACGTTACTTGCTAATGCCGTCATTACAACGAATTCCGTATCAGCAGCAAACATTTTTAATGGTGCTGTTACAGGTGCGTTTGGCTTAACTTTAAATCAGGCTGCATCAGCAACTACTAGTTTCGCGAGCACTATCAATATTGCAAGTTTAACGACGAATGCGAACGGTACCATTGCTTTTAATGGGGGCAATGTCACGACGACTGGCGCTCAAGTTTATAATAATGCGATCACCATCGGGACAACACCTGTTACATTACAAGCATCTGCCATTACATTAGGTGCTGCTAGTTCGATTGCAGCTGGCGCGAACAATTTAACATTAAAAACGGACGCAATCACATGGAATAATGCTTCAAGTACAGTGACAGGGACAGGCGCATTTGCTATTACTCCATTAACTGCAACTACCACTATGGGGTTAAATGGAACAGGCACATTACAAATTGATCCATCAAAATTTGGTACGACTTTCAGTGGCATAACCATAGGTACAGCCGGCACATCAACCGGTCTTCTGACTATGTCTGGTTTTGTTAATTTTGGTACACAAACAGTCACGTTAAATGCGGGCAGCTTCTCTGATCCAGCCTCTTTCACTTTAACAGCAGGAACCTTAAATCTAAGGGCAAATTCCGCAGGCGGTACGATTGGCGTTGATGCTGCGAATGCGTTTGGTATTTCAGTCACCAATCTTTCAGTGAATACCAGCAATGCAAATGCATTTATCACTTCAACATCACTTGGTTTTAACTTTAGTGGTGCATCTGCTGTAGGTACAGGTGCTTTAACATTGACAAACGTCGCTGGTAGTGTCACACAATCTGCTGCCGGCACTATAACCACAACCGGCGCAGGCTCTTTAATTGCAACGCTCTCAGCTGGCGCTTTAAATTTAAATACAGCATCTAATTCGATTGCAACTGTAGGTGCAATAACAGCGCCTGGCGGATTTAATTTAACAAATGGTAATGTCGCAACCAATGTCACTGGAGCGATTAACACAAGCGGCGCTAATGGGGCTATCAATATTAGTACGGGGACAGGGGGGTACTCGCAAGCTAACATTGATATCGCGAGTGGATCAGGTGCTATTACGATTACAAGTGATTCCATTGCGCTAACAAACAACACTGGCGGCAATGCATTTACAACGACTAATGCCTTAACACTGAAACCATTCACTGCAGGAACGCTGATGTCATTAGCAGGTGCTGCAGCTTATGATTTATCAACTGCTGAAATTACCAGTATTGCAACAGGCATGACAGGTGGCTCTATTGTGATAGGGGATGCTTCTGGTAGTACAGGTAGTTTAACAACAGGTACTGCGGGCGGTGTTGCTATAAATTTTCTTACTAATAATCTTACACTGAATGCGGGTTCATTTACCAATCCAGGCAACGCTGCAAATATCATTACAGCAAGCACATTAAATTTTCTTGCTAGAACTGGCGCGATTGGCGCCACAACTGCAGCGACCGCCATTCGTATTGCAGCAACTAATCTTTCTTTCAACACAACAAATAGCAACGCTACTTTTGCTTCGGCCACAGGTACCAACATTAGTAGCGCATCTTCTGTAGGCACGGGCACGTTAACATTGGGAGGAGTAGGTTTCACAATGGGCGGCGCTATCTCACAATCGGCTGCTGGTACGATTACCACAACCGGTGCAGGCTCTTTAGTTGCAACACTCGCAGCAGGTGCTTTAAATTTAAATAGCGCAACAAATGCAATCTCGAATTTAGGTGTGATCACAGCACCCGGTGGATTTAATTTAACAAATGGCAATACTTCAACGACAGTGATAGGTGCAATCGGTACAACAAATAATGCGGTCAGCATTAATGTAGGCACAGGTACTTACGCACAAAATAATTTTGATATTACAGCGGGCACAGGTGCAATTACTATTACAGGCGATGCAGTCATTATTGCAGCCAATACAGGCAGTAATGCTTTTATCACTACAGGTGCATTAACACTTAAACCATCTAGTGCAGCAACAACTATGTCACTAGCAAGTGCTTCACCATCAACTTTTGATTTAACAGCAAGCGAAGTCACTTCATTATCCGGTGGTGTCACAGGCGCAGGCACTATTACAGTAGGTGATGCCGCAGCCAGCACAGGTATCTTAACTATCGGTGGCGCTGTGAATTTCGGTGCTCATACTGTGACATTGAATGCGGGATCGTTTACTGATCCAGCTGCTAGCATTGTTACTGGAACTTCTTTAAATTTTAATTCTAGAAACTCGGGCGGCTCCATTGGGACAAATATAAATCCAGTTGCTATTGCAGCAACCAATCTTGGCTTGCTGACACAAGGGAATGGTAACGCCTTTATAACATCGACGGGTGGTATTAATTTTGGCGTCGGTTCATCTAATGTAGGAACAGGAACCTTAAGCTATATTGAGACAGGCGCAGGTGGTGCGATTGCTCAAACAGGTAACATGACCGCAGGATCGTTAGTCATTAATTCTATCGGTGGAGTCGTGCTGACTGGAAGTAATATATTCTCTAACATTTCCGCAACCAATATCACAAGCGGGGCGATTCAAATTTCCACTTCCACGGCTTCCGGTTTAACCCTTTCAGGCATTAGTCAGGCGGGTTCGGGACAAATTCTGATTACTAACCCTGCTGGTTCTATTGCTACTAGCGGCACAATCGCTACAACGGGTATTGGAAATATTGGTTTAACAGCGGGCACGACTGCGTCTATTAGTAATCAAATTAACAGCACGTCTGGTAGTGTCACCTTGACAGGTAGTGCAATTAACTTAGGTGCCAATATCATTACAACAGGAGGCAATATCCTTTTTAATAATCCTGTGACTCTAACTGCAAGTGGCGGGGTTTCATTAAATTCTGCAGCAGGCAATACGACGTTCTCTAGCACGCTTGCTGGTGGTGGATTTTCTTTAGCAACCACAACTTCAGGTGCGGGTGTTACAACATTTAGTAATACGGTATCTGGTATTTCGTCGTTAACAACAACAGGTACAACAGCGATCAATACGACAGACATTACCACAACAGGTGCACAAACATACAATAACGCTGTTAGCTTAGGTGCTGGCAGTTTAACCACGCTTACCTCAAGCAATGGTGGTATTACTTTTAGCGGCGCATTGAATGGACCACAAGGATTGAGCATTGCTAATGGCAGCGGCAATATCACTTTTAGCGGTATAGTCGGCGGCACTGCATTAGCAAGTTTACTCATTGGTACAGGTGATACAACAGCCATCAATACAACAGGCATAACAACCAGCGGCTCACAAACTTATAACAGTGCAGTAAATCTGGGCTCAGACACGACATTATCTACCACCAATAATTTAATTAACTTTGCATCCAGCGTTGCTAATGCAGTAACACGATCGTTAACGGTTAGCACAGGCACTGCGGCTATTACGCTAACAGGCAGTGTAGGTTCAGGTACGGCATTGAATGCGCTCACATTGAATAGCACAGGCGTAACAACGATAGGTAATACGGTCAATGCAGCAAGTATCACCACCAATGTAGGCGGCTCGACTGTCATTAATGGCAGCACATTAACAACAACAGGCGCACAAATTTATAATGACGCAGTCTCCTTTGGTGGAGTAGGTGCAAGTGAAACACTGTCTGCTTCAGCTATTACGTTAGCAAGCACCTTAGGTGCTGCGACTAATAACTTAAGTTTATTTGGAAATACATTAACATTTAGCGGTGGCGCAGCATCTGTCACAGGTTCTGGCACCCTTCAATTAGGTCCACAAACCGCTGCAACCACAGTCGGTGTCAATGGTGCTGCAGGCACTTTAAATATTAGTGCAACAGATCTTGCTGCATTAGGGACTGGATTTAGTTCATTGACGATTGGACAAGTCGGCCAATCGGGTACCGTTACCGTGCCTACCTTTACCTTCAGTGTACCCACCATTATTCAATCTACATCATCCATTAGTACCAGTGGTACCATTGCTACATCAGGTGCTAATGCGTTAACACTCAATGGGCCTATCACACTCACGGCACCCACTATTTTCTCAAGCGGCACAGGCAATATTAATTTACAGAATACACTGACCGGTGGTGGATTTAGTTTAGCAACATCGACATCAGGCGCTGGTATCACAACATTTAGCAATACATTATCAGGTCTTTCTACATTAACAACAACAGGCACGACCGCTATTAATAACACGGGTATCACCACAACGGGTGCGCAAAATTATAATTCTGCTGTTACGATCGGTTCAGATACCGTCCTCACTACAACGAATAATTTAGTTAGCTTTGCATCCACCATTACCAATGCATCTGCACGCGCTTTAACCATCAATGCAGGCACTGCTGCAATCACCTTAGGGGGTAATATTGGAACTGGTACAGCGCTCGGTGCCATCGCATTAAATAGCACAGGCACAACCACATTAAGCGGCACTGTCAATGCAGCGAGCCTCACAACAGATGCAGGGGGCACAACCGCTATCAATGGTGGCAGTGTCACAACAAACGGCGCACAAAATTATAATGATGCAGTCACACTCGGTGCTGATGCTGCACTCAGCACAACAAACAATTTAGTAAACTTCGCATCCGCCATTACCAATGCATCCGCACGCGCTTTAACCATCAATGCTGGCACTGCTGCAATCACCTTAGGGGGTAATGTTGGAACAGGTACAGCGCTCGGTGCCATCGCATTAAATAACACAGGCACGACCACATTAAGCGGCACTGTCAATGCAGCGAGCTTCACAACAGATGCAGGGGGCACAACCGCTATCAATGGTGGCAGTGTCACAACAAGCGGCGCCCAAAATTATAATGATGCAGTCACACTCGGTGCTGATGCTGCACTCAGCACAACAAATAATTTAGTGAACTTCGCATCCACCATTACCAATGCATCCGCGCGTGCTTTAACCATCAATGCAGGCACTGCTGCAATCACATTAGGCGGTAATGTCGGCACAGGTACAGCGCTCGGTGCAATCGCATTGAATAGCACAGGCTTATCAACATTGGGCGGCACTATCAATGCAGCAAGCCTCACCACGGATGCCGGTGGCACAACCGCTATCAATGGCGGCAGTGTCACAACGAGTGGCGCACAAAATTACAATGATGCTGTGACATTAGGCGCTGATGCTGCACTCAGTGCAACCAATAACGTCATCAACTTCGTATCCACGATCACCAATGCGAGTGCACGTGCTTTAACTGTGGATGCAGGCACTGCAGCAATCACGTTAAGCGGTAATGTCGGCACAGGTACAGCGCTCGGTGCAATCACATTAAATAGCACAGGCACATCGACAGTAAGCGGTACAATCAACGCAGCAAGCCTCACCACGAATGCCGGTGGCACAACCGCTATCAATGGCGGCAGTGTCACAACGAGTGGCGCACAAAATTACAATGATGGTGTGACACTCGGTGCCGATACTGTATTCAGTGCAACCAATAATTTAATCAACTTTGTATCAACTATTACGAATACAAGCGCACGTGCTTTGACTGTGAATGCAGGCACTGCCGCAATAACCTTAGGCGGTAATGTCGGAACAGGTACTGCACTCGGTGCAATCATATTAAATAGCAGCGCAGGTATAACCACATTAAGCGGCACTATCAATGCAGCGAGCCTCACCACGAATGCCGGCGGCACAACCGCTATCAATGGCGGCAGTATCACAACGAGCGGCGCACAAAATTATAATGATGGCGTTACCCTCGGCGCTGATACTACATTCAATACAACAGATAATTTAGTTAACTTCGCATCCACTATCACCAATGCAACTTCGCGTGTTTTGACTGTGAATGCAGGTACCGCCGCAATCACCTTAGGCGGTAATGTTGGTACAGGTACAGCATTGGGTGCAATTGCATTAAATAGCACAGGTACAACGACAATTAGTGGTAGCACTGTCAACGCTGCCAGCATGACAACCAATACGGGTGGCACAACAGCTATCAATGGCAGCAGTGTCACAACGAGCGGTGCGCAAACATATAATGATGCTGTCACCTTAGGTGGAGGTGGTTTAACTACACTCACATCGACTGGCAGTAACGGTATTACATTTAACAACACACTAAATGGACCACAAGGTTTAAGCATTGCAAATAACAGCGGCAATGTGACTTTCAACAATACTGTAGGTGACACATTAGCAAGTCTATTGATTGGCACTGGAAACCCTACTGCTATTAATCTCTCAAGCATAGGATTATTCTCAACAACTGGTTCTCAAACATTTAATAGTGCAGTGAATCTAAATGCTGGCACCTTTACTCTTTTCGGTTCAACTGGTGGCAGCGGAATTACATTTGGTAGCACAGTGGATGGACTGCGAGGTATACAGATTTCAGCTAATAGCGGCACTATTACTTTCAGCGGTATTGTAGGCGGCATAAATCCATTAACAAATATATTGATCGATATTGGAAACCCTACTGCTATTAATACCACAGCCATCACAGTAGGCGGCTCTCAAACTTATAACAGTGCAGTGAACTTAGGTGCAGGCAGCCTAACCACACTCACGTCTAATGGTTCTGGCGGCCAAGTTAACTTTAATAGCACATTGGATGGACCCCAAGCTTTAAGTATAGTAAATAATGGCAATTTGACTTTTGCCGACACAGTGGGTGGTGCGAGCCCATTAACAAGTTTACTCATCAGCGCAGCTGACTCAGGTCGTTTTGTAAATATAACTACATCAAGCGTTACTACGTCGGGTTCACAAACATACAATAGAGCAATCAATCTTGGCAGTTCTGGAGGACTTGCTACACTGACAACAACAAATAGTGCAGCCACTTTCAGCGATATTACCAATACACTTGCACGTTCTTTAACGATTAATACAGGTAATGGTGCAATTAACTTAACGGGGCCTGTAGGTTTTACCGGAGGATTAAATGCATTAGCACTTAATAGTACCGGCACAACCACTATAGGAAATACAGTGAATGCAGCCAGTATTACAACAAACGTAGGTGGAACGACTGCTGTTAATGGCGGCAGCATTACAACGAGCGGGACGCAAACTTACAATGATACTGTCACATTGGGTGCAAACACCGCATTGACAGGTGCAGGTATCACGTTAAATAATGTCACGGGTGGCGCACAAAGCTTAACCTTATCAGACAGCGTTACTTCTATTTTAAATGGCGCAATCACGGGACTGACTACATTACTCACTGATGCCGTCACATTCAATAATGGCAATGTCTCAAGCACTGGCAACCAAACGTATAATGGCATTGCAACACTGGGTGCATCGACTGTATTAACTTCCAATGCTAGCGATATCACATTAAACAATTCATTAATTGGCGGAGCACTATCATTAACATTAACAGGTGGCGCAGGCGGTAATCACGTATTCACATTAAATAATATTACTTCATTAGATACATTAACTGTAAATGGAAATTCTTCTGTCACCAATACATTGGCCCTATTAACCAGCAGTGGAACCAATACATGGACTATTGCTAGCCCTAACACTGGCACGCTTGCTGCAACAAATATAGCGAATGGCGGATTCAATAATATTCAAACTCTAGCAGGCGGCAGCGCTACAAACAATTTCGTCTTTAATGATGGAGCTACCATTGACGGATCGATACTAGGTGGTGGTGCTGGTTCAAATAATACGTTGAATTTCAGCGCTTATTCTACAGCCGTATCAATCAATGCAGCAGGTACATCAACAGGTCTTGGGGGTACATTTAGTGGTTTAAACAATTTTATCGGTGGCACTGGTAGCAACACATTTACTAATGCAACTGGCAGTAACACTTGGAACATTTCAAATAATAATGCAGGTAGCATTTCAGGTAAAAACTTCAGCGCCTTTGGTTCCTTGGTCGGCGGTAGTGGCGATACTTTTGCAATAGCCAATGGCAAATCAATTGGCAGCATCAGTGCTACAGCAGGTACTCTCGATTACAGCGCTTACACCACCGCGGTTAGCGTCAACGGTGCTGCTAATACAGCAACGAACGTTGGAAGTTTAAGTGGTATCACCACATTCACGGGTAATGTTGCAAATTCAAATAGCAACAGCTTTACTAACACAGCCGGCAGCAATACATGGAGCATCACAAACAATAATATCGGATCGATTGCAGGCAAGAGCTTTAATAACTTTGGCACTTTAGCAGGTGGATCAGGTGATACATTCGCTTTAGCCAATGGCAAAACGATTAACAGCATCAGCGCTACGGCTGGCACTTTAGATTACAGCGCTTATTTAACTGCTGTTGCTGTTAATGGTGCTACCAATACAGCAACGAATGTTGGAAGTTTAAGTGGTATCACAACCTTCACCGGTGGCGCCGGTAGCAATACATTTACCAATGCAACTGGCAGTAACACTTGGAACATTTCAAATGATAACGCAGGTAGCATTTCTGGTAAAAACTTCAGCGCCTTTGGTACCTTGGTCGGCGGCAACGCTGATACCTTTGCTTTAGCCAATGGCAAATCAATTGGCAGCATCAGTGCTACAGCAGGTACTTTAAATTACAGCGCTTATTCAACCGCTGTTGCTGTTAATGGTGCTACCAATACAGCAACTAACGTTGGAAGTTTAACGGGTATCACAACCTTCACTGGTGGTGCTGGTAGCAACACATTTACTAATGCAACTGGCAGCAACACTTGGAACATTTCAAATGATAACGCAGGTAGCATTTCAGGTAAAAACTTTAGCGCCTTTGGTACCTTGGTCGGCGGCAACGCTGATACCTTCGCTTTAGCTAATGGCAAAACGATTAGTAGCATCAGCGCAACTGCTGGTAGCTTAGACTACAGCGCTTACACCACCGCTGTCGCAGTCAACGGCGCTGCTAATACAGCAACGAACGTTGGAAGTTTAAGTGGTATCACCACATTCACGGGTAGTGTTGCAAACTCAAATAGCAACAGCTTTACTAACACAGCCGGCAGCAATACATGGAGTATTGCAGATAATAATATCGGATCGATTGCAGGCAAAAGCTTTACTAACTTTGGTACTTTAGTCGGTGGCACCAATGATATCTTCTCATTAGCAGATGGCAAATCGATTGGCAGCATTAGCGCAACCGCTGGTAGCTTAGATTACAGCGCTTACACCACCGCGGTTAACGTCAATGGCGTCGCTAATACAGCAACGAATGTTGGCACTTTAAGTGGTATCACCACATTCACGGGTAGTGTTGCAAATTCGAATAGCAACAGCTTCACTAACACAGCCGGTAGCAATAGTTGGAACATCACAAATAATAATATCGGATCGATTGCAGGCAAGAGCTTTACTAACTTTGGTACCTTAGCTGGTGGCAATGGTGATACCTTCGCTTTAGCTAATGGCAAAACGATCAACAGCATCAGCGCAACCGCAGGTAGCTTAGATTACAGCGCTTATTCAACAGCTGTTGCAGTCAATGGCGCTACTAATACAGCAACGAATGTGGGCACTTTAAGTGGTATCACATCCTTCACCGGTAGTGTTGCAAATTCCAATAGCAACAGCTTCACTAATACAGCCGGCAGCAATACATGGAATATTGCAAATAATAATATCGGATCGATTGCAGGCAAGAGCTTTAATAACTTTGGCACTTTAGCGGGTGGATCGGGTGATACATTCGCTTTAGCCAATGGCAAAACGATCAACAGCATCAGCGCTACAGCAGGCACTTTAGATTACAGCGCTTATTCAACCGCTGTTTCTGTTAATGGTGCTACCAATACAGCAACGAACGTTGGAAGCTTAAGTGGTATCACAACCTTCACTGGTGGCGCTGGTAGCAATACATTTACCAATGCAACTGGCAGTAACACTTGGAACATTTCAAATGATAACGCAGGTAGCATTTCTGGTAAAAACTTCAGCGCCTTTGGTACCTTGGTCGGCGGCAGCGCTGATATCTTTGCTTTAGCCAATGGCAAATCAATTGGCAGCATCAGTGCTACAGCAGGTACTCTCGATTACAGCGCTTACACCACCGCGGTTAGCGTCAACGGCGCTGCTAATACAGCAACGAACGTTGGAAGTTTAAGTGGTATCACCACATTCACGGGTAGTGTTGCAAATTCAAATAGCAACAGCTTCACTAATACAGCCGGCAGCAATACATGGAGTATTGCAAATAATAACATCGGATCGATTGCAGGCAAGAGCTTTAATAACTTTGGTACTTTAACGGGTGGATCGGGTGATACCTTCGCTTTAGCCAATGGCAAAACGATCAACAGCATCAGCGCTACAGCAGGCACTTTAGATTACAGCGCTTATTCAACCGCTGTGGCTGTTAATGGTGCTACCAATACAGCAACTAACGTTGGAAGCTTAACCGGTATCACCTCTTTCACCGGTGGCGCAGGTAGCAATACATTTACCAATGCAGCAGGCAGCAACACTTGGAACATTTCAAATGATAACGCAGGTAGCATTTCAGGTAAAAACTTCAGCGCCTTTGGTACCTTGATCGGCGGCAGCGCTGATACCTTTGCTTTAGCCAATGGCAAATCAATTGGCAGCATCAGTGCTACAGCAGGTACTCTCGATTACAGCGCTTACACCACCGCTGTTTCCGTCAATGGCGCTGCTAATACAGCAACGAACGTTGGAAGCTTAAGTGGTATCTCCACATTCACGGGTAGTGTTGCAAATTCCAATAGCAACAGTTTCGCTAATGCAGTCGGTGGCAATACATGGAGTATCACAAACAATAACATTGGATCGATTGCAGGCAAGAGCTTTAATAACTTTGGTACCTTAGCCGGTGGATCGGGTGATACATTCGCTTTAGCCAATGGCAAAACGATCAACAGCATCAGCGCTACCGCTGGTAGCTTAGATTACAGCGCTTACACCACCGCGGTTAGCGTCAATGGTGCTACCAATACAGCAACGAACGTTGGAAGTTTAAGTGGTATCACATCTTTCACCGGTGGCGCTGGTAGCAATACATTTACCAATGCAACTGGCAGCAACACTTGGAACATTTCAAATGATAACGCAGGCAGCATTTCAGGTAAAAACTTCAGCGCCTTTGGTTCCTTGGTCGGCGGCAGCGCTGATACTTTCGCTTTAGCCAATGGCAAATCCATTGGCAGCATCAGTGCTACAGCAGGTACTCTCGATTACAGCGCTTACACCACCGCGGTTAACGTCAATGGCGCTGCTAATACAGCAACGAATGTTGGTAGCTTAAGTGGTATCACCACATTCACGGGTAGTGTTGCAAATTCCAATAGCAACAGCTTCACTAACACAACCGGCAGCAATAGTTGGAGCATCACAAATAATAATATCGGGTCGATTGCAGGCAAGAGCTTTACTAACTTTGGTACCTTAGCCGGCGGCAATGGTGATACCTTCGTTTTAGCTAATGGCAAAACGATCAACAGCATCAGCGCTACCGCTGGTAGCTTAGATTACAGCGCTTACACCACCGCGGTTAATGTCAATGGCGCCGCCAATACAGCAACCAATGTTGGAAGCTTAAATGGTGTCACCGCATTCACAGGTAGTGTTGCAAATTCCAATAGCAACAGCTTCACTAACACAGCCGGCAGCAATACATGGAGCATCACAAACAATAATATCGGATTGATTGCAGGCAAGAGCTTTAATAACTTTGGTACCTTAGCCGGCGGCAATGGCGATACATTTGCCTTAGCCAATGGCAAAACGATCAACAGCATCAGCGCAACCGCTGGTACCTTAGATTACAGTGCTTACTCAACCGCTATTGCAGTCAATGGCGCTACTAACACAGCAACGAATGTTGGAAGCTTAAGTGGTATCACCGCATTCACGGGTAGTGTTGCAAATTCCAATAGCAACAGCTTCACTAACACAGCCGGTAGCAATACATGGAGCATCACAAACAATAATATCGGATCGATTGCAGGCAAGAGCTTTAATAACTTTGGTACCTTAGCCGGTGGTAATGGTGATACATTCGCTTTAGCCAATGGCAAATCGATTAACAGCATCAACGCAACCGCTGGTAGCTTAGATTACAGCGCTTATTCAACAGCTGTTGCAGTCAATGGCGCTACTAATACAGCAACGAATGTTGGCACTTTAAGTGGTATCACATCCTTCACCGGCGGCTCCGCTACCAGTACTTTCACAAATACAACGGGCAGCAACACATGGACTATTTCAAATAATAATGCCGGCAATATCTCAGGTAAAAACTTTAACGCCTTTGGCACTTTAGTCGGCGGAAGTGGTGATACTTTTGCAATAGCTAATGGCAAATCAATTGGCAGCATCAGCGCAACCGCTGGTAGCTTAGATTACAGCGCTTACACCACCGGCGTTACCGTCAATGGCGCTGCTAATACAGCAACGAACGTTGGAAACTTAAGTGGTATCACCACTTTCACCGGCGGCACAGGTAGCAATACATTCATGAACACAACAGGCAGCAATACTTGGAGTATTTCAAACAGCAATGTAGGCAGCATTGCAGGCAAAAACTTCAATGCCTTTGGCTCACTCACAGGCGGCACTTCAGATACTTTTATTTTCGCAAATAACAGCGCCGCTATATCCGGCAACTTAACAGGTGGCGGCAATGCAACGTTAAACGTCAGCGCATTGGCATCACCCACTGTCAATATTGAAACTCATACATCAACCGGTATTGGCGGTACTTTTAGTGGCATATCTAATTTCACTGGTTCCGGTCTAAACAATACGCTAGTAGCCCCAGATAATACA
Source organism: Legionellales bacterium UBA4722 (assembly GCA_002404295.1). Lineage (GTDB taxonomy): Bacteria > Pseudomonadota > Gammaproteobacteria > DSM-16500 > DSM-16500 > UBA4722. Next base: position 25,614 of record DHJK01000019.1, on the reverse strand, counting down.
AGTTGGCATATTACTAGCTTCGATGGAGGCACTGCAGGCAGCAGCACCTTTACTGGTTTTGGTAACTTAATGGATGGCGCAGGCACAAATAACTTTATACTCGAAAGTGGCGGGAGTATAGACGGTACTATCGTCGGTGGCAGCGGCACAACAACACTTACTATTACAAGTGGTAATACAAACTGGGTTATCAATGGTGCCAATGCAGGTACTGTAACAGGCGTAGGCGGCGGATTCTCTAACATTCAGAATGTAACGGGTAGCTCAGGTACAAACACATTCACATTCGTTGGTAACGGCGATATCAGTGGACTCATCAATGGCGGCAATATCAGCAATATGAATACTATCGATTTCAGTGGATACACTCACCCTATCACTCTGAACTTAGCAGTACCTACTGGTAACGAATTCAACTCAGGCAGTCTAAATAATACTATCAATACTGATACATTCACTCAAATACAACAAATAATCGGCTCTAGCACCGAACAAAATATCTTAACTTTACCTAACAAATCTAACATCAGTGTTGTGTATACAAACGCAGAGCATACTTCAGGCTATATCGGCGATCCCTTCTTCTTTACAAACTTTATAATACATGGGTTTACACCACCACCGGTTCCACCTACTCCAACTCCTACGCCTACACCTACACCTACCCCTGCTGAACCATTACCAATCGATGTTGCACAAATCATTACACCATTCACGCAGAATCCAACGGATAACACAGTATTATTACCCATTTCGCTAACGCTAAATGGGATAGTAGACCAAAGTATTAATCAAATTTTAGACCAACAAACTTCTCTTGATGGTCAAATTTCACATACATTATCAGTCGGTTGTTATCAAATATCAAACTAAGCAGAAAACGATGAACCACATCCACACGTTGTTTTTGCATTGGGATTACGAATAATGAATTGCGCACCATCTAAATCTTCTTGATAATCAATTTCAGAGCCCGCTAAATATTGAAAACTCATAGGATCAACAAGCAACTGCACTGTGCGCCCGCCCTCTCCTTCTTCATCCGATTTTTCATCATCTAGTTTTTTTTCAACAACTGTGTCGTCTTCATTCACAACTTCATCAAAAGTAAATCCATATTGAAACCCAGAACAACCACCACCTGTCACATAAACACGTAATTTCAAATTGAAATTACCTTCCTCTTCCATAAGCTCCCATACCTTACCCGCAGCATTAGCCGTAAAAATTAACGGTTGATTCATCGAGCTCACCCTCGTCTTTCTTGTAAAAAATGGTATTATACTCCCTTTTTTACACTATAAGCGAGTCTCATCATGCTCTGGATTAAAGCGTTTCATCTCATTTTTATGGTTACTTGGTTTAGTGGCCTGTTTTATCTGCCTCGTTTATACGTCTATCATGCTGAAACAACAGACGCAATCGGCAATGCTCGTTTTAAGATCATGGAAAGAAAGCTGTTTTACGGCATTATGACCCCTGGCGCCATATTAACAATTCTTCTCGGATTCTGGTTGTTTAACGCAAACGGGATGGCATACCTACAGATGCCCTGGATGCAACTCAAGCTGGGCTTAGTGTTTCTATTGATAATCTATCATATTTATCTTGGCAAATTACTCTATGATTTCAAACAGGATCGCAATCAACATGGACACGTTTTCTATCGCTGGCTGAATGAAGTACCCGTTATTTTCTTAGTAGGAATCATATTATTGGCTATAGTAGCCTCACAAAAATAAGTATTTAGCCTATTAATTCACCCTAATCGTGCCCATGTTTTCCTTATCTATCACTTAGGTTGCAAGAGCTCACATCTCCGTCGTCATTGCGAACAAAGCGAAGCAATGACGACGGAGGCTGAGCTATTACTATCATGTTCTTTGAAACACACGTGATTGACCTCGGTCACATGCATCTTCCTCTTTTTGTTCTTTTTCTCTTTGATGACGTGATAAACCAACTTGACCCTCCATCTTCAAATGCATTTGTAGCCTGCTAGAAACAGCCATTCTAACATGGGGCGGCAAATTATATCTCTCAAACACAACCGGTGAGAAATCATATAATGCACGAATATTTCCATTAAAAAAACACGCTTGCGAAGCTAATAATTGATTTAACTGCGCCTCATCAAAAGTGCAAAGTCGATAAACATATTTTATTTTTTCAGCATCCGTTTGCAAAGTTGAAAATGAGATTTGAGACATTTCAAAAAGTTTATTTTTAATGGATTCTAACTGTTGATTTCTAACTTCTGTGATGTTTTTTTGAAACCGAACTAACTCCTCTTTTGTATACTTAAAATTATTAGCCTTAAATACATCCAACATATCAACCAATATATGAATATGTTTTTTTGCAAGCCCTGTAAGACAATTCTGCTGATACGCATCCTCTTTTTGCCGTATTATTGCTCCGATCAATCGAATTTTCTCCTGTATGAGCAAGTTTGAAAACGATACACCGCGCATTAACTCACTATATATTTGCTTGGATTTATTCATCTCTTGTTTCGGCTCTTGAGCTGGCAGCTTTTTCTCTTCCTCTTTAAAACTACCTAAGATGGCAGAATGTGTTGACTTCAGAGCTTCAGCAGGGGGTCGAATTGGATTTATAATGTGAGGATTTTTTTTAATTAACTCTTCCCTTCTGCAGTTCACCCATGGGATTGATATTAAATAACGACCTACTATGTCGTTTATCTTGTTTGAAGGTGGGTTCAGATTAAATTCTCGTTGAATCGCTTCGCGTTCATACAAAACACCATTAGATGCCAATACAGGTTCTTTCATGAATCGATTTGTCAAAGGGCAAATAAGATCTTTTGCAACTATTTCATAACGTGGACGCTGTAAAATATTTTCAAGCAATTTAAATGGAACAAGAGTGGTATTGTTTAAAATTTCATTTGTCAGCGGCGATGTTGAATGATGCTTTAACCACGCTTCAATCTCCTGACGCTCATAGAGCTGTCCGTCCATTGTTACAACAGGCTTTGTAAATATCGCCATTTCTTGATACGACTCTAAACAAGCCTTAGCGATAATGATAGATATAAATGGTGCTTCTTCTTTTATCTCCTTTTGACTAACGCGACATGCTGCATCATCATATTTTATTACTTTATCTAATTGAATCCGATGAATCGCATCCGTTACTGCTGTATGCAGCGATAAAAACTGCCATTCAAATTCAGTACCTATTAATCCCTCTAAAAAAAAACCCTTCTCTGCTGCACGTGTCAAATCATAAGGCAAAGGTGAAAAAATCAATTTATTTGGATGCATTGCATCATAATGTATCCCAAACATCATCCAGGAATTATCTGGAACTCCACCCCGCGCATAACGAACCCTGACTTCACTATAAACTTCATCTGATGTCACTGAACTTGCTGCATCATATATAATAGGATACTGCCTAGCATTTCTTGGATTTTTCGATGTGAGAGCAATATGTTGATCGACACGTATTTTAGAATTAGCATCTAAGGGAGTATCACAAGGCGCTAAAATAAACTCTCCTGACGTTGAATCTATCAAACCCATAACCGAATACTTTGATTGAATGGCGAATTGTTTGAAAAAAGGGGTGATATTTCCGGTTAGATCGGGTGAAGAAAATTTAAATTTAGGCATTTTAGTGGACTCCTGCGCGCGCTGTGCTTTTTTATTGAAGATTAGTGATAAATGTGTATAGATTATACGGCGCAGGATAATAGCAGGTATTAGTCAAATATTCAACAAGCCGAAGCAACAGCGCACAGGGATCCTCGTCATTGCGAGCGCGAGCGAAGCAACCTAGTCT
>DHJK01000019.1:14472-21739 GCA_002404295.1 Legionellales bacterium UBA4722 | reverse complement strand
CGTTGAAAGACTAGGTTGCTTCGCTCGCGCTCGCAATGACGAGGCACTTTCACGATAAAAGCAGCACAACTTACTGAATACTAAGAATACTTTTTATTAAGCTCCTTATCCGTATAATGCGTACCCCAAGGACCCATCCCACTAATCTGCAAAACAGTTTCTTCTTTAGTCCAAGAATAATGAACTTGCTTAGCTGGCATTTTCACAAAACTACCTACAGGCAATTCAGTTCCATTATCTGTATTCACCTCTTTACCCGTACCAATATAAAGCGCACCCGAGAGTACTGTGTCATATTCCGCAACAGGATGACTATGAGGTGGAATAACAAAATTTGCAGGTAATTTAACTCGCGCAACAAAAGGCTCTGCTTTAGTTGGATTACCTGAAAGAATCGCTACTTGCGCACCCGGAGGTAACGTACGAGCATCTTTCCAATTTAATGTAGCATCCGGAAGAACAGGATTGATGCTAGCCGCTTGAGCCATTCCAGATAATGCGACTGCTGTAATTGCAAAAAATAATTTTGATTTCATTTAAATCTCCTTTTAAAAAAAGATATCTTTGGGGATTAGGTTATAAAAGTCAATATAAAATAAGAAGAATGACTAAGATGTCCGAATCCGCGAAAACACCTTCCCAGCCGCATCCAACGTCCTCATCACTTCATCATCCCCATGCGCCGAAGAAACAAATCCCGCCTCAAATGCTGAAGGCGCTAAATAAATCCCCTCTTCCAACATCCCATGAAAAAATTTCTTAAACAATGCAACATCACACTGCTTCACATCCGCATACGTTTCCATTTTTTTCGCTTCGGTAAAAAAAATACCAAACATGCCGCCTACAGCCGTCGTTAACAAAGAAATTCCAGCACGTTGCGCACGCTCCTGCAACCCTGCCATTAACGCTACTGTCGTAGCTTCTAATTTCTCATAAAAATCAGGCTCCATAATTAATTCTAAATTCGCCAACCCCGCCGTCATTGCAATCGGATTCCCAGAAAGCGTACCTGCTTGATAAACAGAACCTAAAGGTGCAATACAACCCATCACATCCGCACGTCCACCAAACGCCCCTACCGGCATACCACCGCCAATAATTTTCCCTAACGTCGTAATATCCGCTCTCACATCATACCGCGCAGCAGCTCCACCCAACGCCACACGAAACCCCGTCATCACTTCATCCAAAATCAACAAACTACCATACTGATCGCACAACGCCCGCAACCCCGGTAAAAATTCAGGCAACGGTGGAATACAATTCATATTCCCTGCAACCGGCTCCACAATAATCGCTGCAATATCATCCCCATATTTTTCAAACAACGCCTGCACCGTATCTAAGCGATTAAATTCCGCAACCAACGTATGCTGCACAACACTCTCAGGCACACCCGCAGAACTAGGCACACCCAACGTCAACGCACCCGATCCTGCTTGCACTAACAACGAATCAGAATGCCCATGATAACATCCCGCAAATTTAATAATTTTATTACGCGAAGTATATCCACGCGCAAGCCGAATCGCACTCATGGTCGCTTCCGTACCCGAATTCACCATCCGAATTTGTTCAATACTAGGAATCAATCCACAGATTTTCTCAGCAAGCTCCACTTCAAGCGAAGTAGGCGCCCCAAAACTCAAGCCATTCTGCAAACAGCTAGTCACTGCGGAAATCACATGCGGATGCGCATGCCCCACAATCATCGGCCCCCAAGATCCCACGTAATCAATATAAGTACGCCCATCTTCAGCGGTGATATATGCACCCGCCCCCGATTTAAAAAACACAGGATCACCACCCACCCCATGAAATGCTCGAACTGGCGAATTAACACCACCCGGAATATAACGCTGCGCTTTAGCAAACAAAGTTTCTGACATTTAAGAAAGACCCCTGATTAGACGATTAATATTGCGCACATGCTACTCAGAATAAACTCACAAAGCAATCTGAAAGACCATTCGCGCCCGCAATGACGAACTTAATATCCAATCTATAATTACCCTCTATGCACTGGCCCTGGCAGCAATCTTGCCATTTCATCATTTTGCGCACGGTTTGTTTTTTTCTCAGAGAATATAGACATATTCAACACAGCCTTTATTCGACTTCTAGTATTAAAACAATAAGTCGAGCCGCCATAAACTACAGCCGCAAGCATAGCAGCAGCTACAACCATTGCATTATAGTAACTTCCACGCGGTACATCCGAAAATTGATACTTCTCGAAATAAGGATCCAAACTAAAAAGTATTGCACCCGATGCAGCCACCGCTGTGTAACCCGCATCAAACCCGCCCACAAATTTAGTAACTGCTTTATAAGTTTTACCCGCGCAATGATTCGGTGATGTGGATTTTTTAGTGAAACCTTCTTTTATCGCTTTCCCGTTAGTCATGAATCGCGTTGTACCACTCGAAATGAACGAGACACGAGCAAGCGCGGACCTCATTGATTCTGGAACCGCTTCAAAACCTAATCGATGACATGGAATTTTATCTAATGCACCCAATGTACTCATATATGCAAACATAGCTGCAACAGTACAATCTATAATAATTAACACAGATATTTTGTTAGACTCCAATATCTTTTCAGATGAACTCGCATTTTCTTCTACTTTCTTTTGATTAGACGCATAATTCGCAAGACATTGAAAGCCTGCATTCAGCATCGCTAACATTAAAATACTTGATGCTTCATCATTAGCATCCTTTACCTCGGTCCCTCTAAAATAATTAAATAATTTCAATGAACCATTAAATAACGCAATTGTTTGAAATCCAAATGCAACCCACCCCATACTCACAAAAAACGGATAGGAATTTGGCCTTTTTGGCGCACGCACAACAGGTGAAACCACACCCTCTTCTACTGACAAATAATCTTGAGTAATTACTTTTCTCTCAGATTCTACAGAGTCACGTTTAAGATAATGGTCAAAAGTCTGAGGAACCACTGTCAAAATTATTAGTGTTCCACAACATATTGCGCCGTAAGATATAACAGCATAACTCGCACTAGAATAATTAGAAGGTGAACTTCCCATAGTCGCTAAATGATAAGAATTTGGAGTATAAGTCACATTCGACACATCCATTGTGCCATCAAACCGAGGCATCGCATTCTCCATAGCAAATAACCAACCTCCTACGGAACTGACTACTTTAGAAATCGATGCGGCCGTTGAAATAAAGAGATACCCCGCAAATTGAAATTTGTTTGTATTATATTCTTTTAATCGACTAAACATAATTATCCACCTCGTTGTTGTTTGAGCAATAAATCATAAACCATCTTTCCCAACGGCCAATCAATCTCTTCCTTATCAATTTTATCATCCACCTCTAACTGTCCATCCTGCAAGTGATACTCCTCATACAGCAACCGATCCAAATAGGCTGCATTAGAACAGTAGTTCGCCATATATTTCCTATTCACATCTGGATAATTCGCTTGCATCAAATCCCAAGTTTGATTACAAACTACATGAATTCGCTCTTCCAAATTTTGCTTATTCGCCCCACTCACATCCAGAAAACGATACACATAATTCACACCCGAATAAGCAATAAACTTTTGCCCCGCCACAAACGGAATCAATTTAAATTGCGACTGATAATCCGCTAAAATTTGCGTATAGATTTTATTGCACGTTGAAAAATCAAATGCACTATTCACATTAGGTATATAACCCGAAATATTACAAGCACTCGCCAATGGATAGGTGCTCATACTTTGTCGCGCCTTTTCCTGACCTAACCCAATAAAACTTTTACTATATACCGTGTAAACTACCCCATTAATTGTCAAATTAATTTCATCACCCGCCTGCGTATGATCATGCGTTGCAAAAACAATTTGCGTAGAAGCACCACCCATATCAATAGCACCTACAGTTGGCTCACCCTTTTGAAATGTATTTTTCAAATAATTAATATCCAACCAATCATAAACACCTTCCATTTCGCCGGTAATTGTTTGAATATCTTGAATAGGAAAAGCATAATTATTTTCTATATATTTCTTAACCTCAGCATAAATAGCATCCTGTTTGGCTGATGATAATAATCTCATCCCTCCCGTACCATACAAAATGACAGCCACCCTTTTAGGATCGATATTATTTTGCTTAACAACTTGAGCAACATCATCAAACAATTTTTTCAATGAAAAAGCTGCTTCTTCAGGAGTCTCATAAGAAGACAACCCTGGTTCAATCGCCTCAGAAAAAACATTCGAGATCAGCGGAATTTTTTCCTCAGTCGTATATTTAAAAAGATGCATCCGAGTCCCCGAACTACCCGCATCGACCACAATAGAATAATTCGCCTCGTCTGCGAACGCAGTAATGCAAAAAAACAAACTCATCATCGCTAAAATTCTCAATATATTTTTTTTCATTCTCTTATCTCGTTTCTTTAATCGTGAACGCGCCCATGCCCGCGCGCTGAGCTATCCCTACAAATTTCACTCGAATATACGCCGTCATTATTATTAACCTTTTGTAAAAGCTTGAAAATGATCTACATATTACCATTAACCGGCTATGCTGTAAATAATTTACTCAATGAATTTATTTGGGTATACGCAACTCCGCTCGCGATTGTTGTACAATATTGAGATTGAATCTCGGAATTGTACAAACAAAACCTGCTACCTACTGATAAAACATAGATGACGAACCTCCCTCCTTTCATGTACGATAGGCCACTTTTCACGATGCTAGGAGTCTAATTCTCATGCAATACAAACGCTTTATGTGCTTACTCTGCGGTTATATTTACGATGAAGCCAAAGGCTGGCCCGATGATGGCATAGAGCCTGGGACACTTTGGGATGATGTTCCGTTGACATGGCAATGCCCGGAATGTGGTGCTTCTAAGGATGATTTTGAGATGGTTGAGATTTAATACTGGCCCAATACCACAACTCACTGCTTTATCACGCCCCTTGTACGTACCTACGTCATTGCGAGCGAAGCGAAGCAATCTAGCTCGAAAGCCATGGTTAGTACGCAAACACAGCGTTTTGAAGCTTTGCTTTCGAGCTAGATTGCTTCGCTTCGCTCGCAATGACGTTGTTTTTTAGAGAAAAATTCGTGGGGATACCTCAACTCGCAATGACGAGAATGGAAGCACGTAACGGCCACGACCATAGCAAAAACACACTAACTAATGATTAGGCACCACCCCACACGCCAACTTCGCACCCTCCCCACCCCCATCAACAGGTGAATCGGAATAATTATCCTCCTGCACATGAATAATCAGCGCCCGCCCCTTAATCTGATCCAACGTCAATCGAGGCGCCAACACCGGCAACATCGCACGCCCTTTCGCATTCACCACCAATACCGGCAAATCACCTAAATGCCCACTCCCCAGATACGGCCCATGATGCTCGTCCGTTTTACGCGGATCCCAATGCCCTCCCGCCCCCGCCGCATGATGCTGACAAAAAGGACACTCATACACCTGAAACCCATGCACCCCCGGTGGCAATCCATGCAAATGAGGCGTCAACAACAACCCATAAATCGTATCATCCGCCCAAAAAACCCCTATTTCATCGCCTGCATGAGGACCATTCACCAGCACCATAGGAATCCTAAGAGAGGCATAAGCTACACTCACCCCCAACATCAACCACAACACTGTTAACAACCGCATCAATCTCATACAAAGACCCCTTATTTCACCCCAAAACTCACATGTTCCTGCCATTCAATTTCATCACAACTCACCGCATCCACCTTAGCGAGCTTCGGCCCTCGTTGCAACCAGCTATAAAGCTGCATCACTTTCGCTTTCTCCCCGAAAGCCAGCACCTCCACCCTCCCATCAGGCAAATTACGCGTCCATCCCGTCAACCCAAGCAGCTGAGCTTCCTTCTGCGCCGATGCCCTATACCACACCCCCTGTACCCTTCCTGAAACAAAACAATGAATCCCCATTTTAATCTCGTGTACCATCGAACGCTCCTAATTATAACTACTCAGCAAATTTCTCTACATCCATCGTGCCCGTGCCCTCGTCATTGCGAGCGCGAGGACGCAACCTAGTCTTTCAACGCTGCTTTTGTGAGCCTATGCTGCTAATCAGCCCTGAAAAGACTAGGTTGCGTCCTCACGCTCGCAATGACGAGGGCACGATTCAAGCCACAACTCCCAAAATTGTTACCTCCAATCGATTCTGCTATCATACGGCACAATCCATTTTTCTGACATTACCACCCCATGCAAGATATCAAAAAAAAATTAATCCTCTTCAGCCCCCTTTACTGGCCTGCCTGGTGCGGCTTTGGTTTACTATGGCTAATCACCCGCCTACCTTATCGATGGCAAATTGCGATCGGCAGCAGCATGGGAAAATTTTTATACCTATTCCCCACTAAATTAAAACACACGACACTCATCAATCTAGGTCTGTGTTTTCCCAGCTTCACTACCGAACAACGCCTCGCACTCGCCAAAAAAAATTTCGCGTCATTAGGCATAGGATTAATAGAAGCCGCCATGGCATGGTGGTTACCCGATCACAAAATAAATGGCTTATACAAAATATACGGCTTAGATTACGCAGAAGAAGCATTCGCAAAAGGCAAAGGCATCATTTTAATCGGCCCTCATTTCACCTGTCTTGAAATGGTCGGACGATTAATCAGAAAACATTACACCTTCGGCGTCATGTACCGCCCTCACAAAAAACTATTCATCTCATACATCCACGAACAATTTCGCAAAAAACATTACGTAAACTATATTCCACGCAACCGCGTCCGCGACCTCTTCAAAGCACTAGCAAACAACATGGCCATTTGGTACGCCTACGACATCGATGCCGGCCCCAAACACAGTGTATTCGCCCCCTTCTTCGGTATCCCCACCGCATCTTTAACTTCCGCTTCCCGCATCGCCCACCTAAGCGGCGCCGCCGTCATCCCCATCAGCTTTCACCGACGCAACAACGACCTAGGCTACGACGTCATGCTTTCACCCCCTCTAGAAAACTTTCCCTCCAACGATCCTCTCACAGACGCAACACGTTTAAACGCTATCCTAGAAGAAGCCATCCGCAACAAACCAGAGCAATACGTCTGGCAATACAAACGCTTCAAAACCCGCCCCTTTGGTGAAAACCGGCTTTATTAAAATAATTCTTAACTATTCAGCGAGTTCCACTGGCCTAATCGTGAACGTGCCCGCGTGCGTGCCCGTGCCCGTCTTTTCATATCACTCGCACATGTAATTGAA
>DHJK01000019.1:10582-14369 GCA_002404295.1 Legionellales bacterium UBA4722 | reverse complement strand
CACGGGCACGTTCACGATAAGAGCACGCTGAATAGGTTACTACCTACCATTCAACCTAATAACCCACCTAAATATATTCAGTATTTTTTATTATCATGCTAGAATAGCAAAATTTTTTAATAGGTGTTTAAGGGTCTATGCGAGCTCAATTACCTGATTTTACAAAAGCTTCTGTCCTCGTGGTCGGGGATGTGATGCTAGACCGTTACTGGTTTGGCGACACCAGCCGAATTTCGCCTGAAGCGCCTGTGCCTGTTGTAAAAATCGGCCAAATGGATGAGCGACCTGGTGGCGCGGGAAATGTGGCCTTAAATATTGCCGCATTAGGCGCAAAAGTGAGCTTGCTGGGTATTGCAGGCGATGATACAGCCGCACATCAGTTAGAAAAACAGCTCACTGAAGCCAATGTCACCCATCACATTTTAAAAATCCCCAACGCTCGCACGATCGCCAAACTACGCATCATTAGCCGCCATCAACAACTTATTCGCCTCGATTTTGAAGAAAAATTCCCTGCTTTCAATACGGATTCTTTTCTTCAACTTTATGAACAACAATTAAAAACAGCCAATCTAGTCATCTTATCCGACTACGGCAAAGGCACACTCACCTGCGTACAAGAACTCATTAAACGCGCTAAAAAAGCAAATATCCCCGTTTTCGTTGACCCCAAAGGTCTTGATTTTAGTATTTACTATGGCGCAACCGCTATCACACCCAATTACAAAGAATTTGAAGCCATTGTCGGCCCCTGCCAAACTGAAGATGACATTATCAATAAAGCACAACAATTTTTAACACAACAATCCATCGACGCCTTATTATTAACACGCGGCGAACGCGGCATGACTCTCATTCAAAAAAACACCGACGAAACACATTTACCTGCACACGCTCGTGAAGTATTCGATGTCACCGGCGCAGGCGACACAGTGATTGCAGTATTAGGCGCAGCCCACGCTGCTGGTGCAACACTGCCTGATGCGATGACACTTGCCAATCTATCCGCAAGCTTAGTCGTTGCTAAACTAGGCGCAGCTGTAGTCAGCGTGCCAGAACTCGATGCCGCACTCAGCAACACTATACAGACAACCGCTGGCATCATGAATGAAGAGCAACTATTACTTGCTGTTGCAAAAGCCCGCATCAAAGGCCAGCGCATCGTATTTACCAATGGCTGCTTTGATATCTTACACGCAGGTCATGTCACCTACTTACAACAAGCCAAACAATTAGGCGACTACTTAATTGTGGCTATCAACTCAGACCACTCCGTCACACGCTTAAAAGGCCCCTCCCGCCCTGTCAATAATCAAGAACAACGCATGACAGTCTTAGCAGGCTTAAGCGCAGTAGACTGGGTAACATCCTTTAGCGACGACACACCCGAACGTTTATTAAAACTCTTACAACCTGACATCTTAGCCAAAGGCGGCGACTATCAACCTGATCAAGTCGTTGGTGCAGAGATTGTATTTGCCTATGGCGGCGAAGTCCGAGTATTGGGTTTAGTAAAAGACCTTTCAACCACCTCGATTATTGATCGCTTAGTTAAACATCATCAAACAACATCACAGGTAGAATAATTATGGCAAGACTTGGAACGTTGTATGTTGTGGCTGCACCCTCAGGCACAGGTAAAACTACATTAGTAAAAGCACTCATAGACTCTATGCCTGCTATTACCGTTTCCATTTCCCACACCACTAGGCCACAACGCCCCGCTGAAGTAGAAGGTGTTAATTATTATTTCATTGATGAAACAGAATTTCAGCGCATGATAAAACATCACGACTTTTTAGAGCACGCTAACGTTTTCAATCACCGTTATGGCACATCCCGTAGCTGGGTAGAAAGAACATTAGCCCAAGGTATCGATGTTATTTTAGAAATAGACTGGCAAGGCTGCGACCAAATCCAACGCCTATTCCCTGAATGCATCAGCATTTTCATTCTGCCGCCCTCACTGACTGATCTCGCTAAACGCTTACGCGATCGCGCCCAAGACAGCGCCGAAGTGATACAACAACGCCTAGCCGATGCACGCGAAACCGTATCACGCATTCATCATTTCAACTATGTTGTCATGAACGCGGATTTCGATACGGCTGTTAATGACTTAAAAGCAATCGTTCAATCTAATCGGTTATTGCAAAAAAAGCAGCCTATTAATCTTGAGAAATTATTGGCAGAATTTACGGTGTTGTCTTAAAGTCTATGGCAAAAACTTCTTTCTTGTTAGATGCTTTTTAAAGACCATGTTAGCTATAAGGGCACCTCGCTCAACGTTATTTTATAGATTTTCTTTGCTTGCTATGTAATCTATTTTTGATAGAATGCACACAAATATAAATTGCGCAATTTGCGTTTACCCACAATGTTAGCTCATGCTAGAGGTACTGATTATGCAGTCAGGTAGAAATATACAACCGACAGACGCGCCCCTCACCGAACAAAGTTCAAATGAGATACCGGTTAAAACAGACAAAAATTCAAGCAGACTACGACCTTCATTTATTTTAGACGCTATTTGCAATAATGAAGAGATTATAGCGGGATTGATATTTTTAGGCGCGGGCTTCACATTCCCAGGCAAGTGGGGCTGGGGCTCTATGGCAATAGGTGGTTTGCTTATAACTGGTAGTTGTTTCTTCAAAAATTGCAGCAGGCCGTCGCCGTCTATCCCGTCATCTCCTGAATCTCATTACGGAAGCACTTATCAAAGTAGCCCGTAAAGATAACATCGTTGCGCAATTCATTGATTTTTCATGCTTCGGCATCTCAAAAAATCAGCAAATTGCGCAATATCGCTCGTTACAATACTTATGATTAACTTTACTTAAGGTCGTAACAGCGCAAATTTGCGTGATAAATCAGTGCGTTTGTTAAAAGCGAGAAACGATACTTTTGCGGGAATTCAGAGGCTTTCTATAAGCTTAAATCCTTATTCCAAAGCACTCACGGTAGCATCTTCCCCAAAAAATCGGTATGATACCCAGCTTTCCCAAAGACTCTCGTAGAGGTAGGCATCAAATGGCACGTATCACCGTTGAAGACTGTTTAGAAAACGTCAATAATCGCTTTGAATTAGTTATGTTAGCTGCCAAACGGGCACGCCAGTTAATGAGAGGCAGCGTAGATCCGACCGTTGCTTGGGAAAACGACAAAGCCACCGTTGTTGCGTTACGCGAAATTGCTAATGGACATACGGATTTTAGTGATGCGCATGAAGTAGATAAGGCGCCAGTGGCTCCTGCTGTAGTCGTAGAAGAAGTTTCAATAACAATCACTGAGTTACCTGAAACTGAAGATCAGGTTGTTAAGCCTGAAACTGATGAACACTCAGTCGGCTCTGAGTCTGAAGAAGGCTAATGAGTAATTAAATATTTTGACCTTAGTAGTTAAAGGCTAATTTCTGTTAAGTTTTTTGAATTCGGTGGTAAAAACCTCCTCATAACTGCTTAAGATATACTTCTCCCGACCAAAGTTCTCCACAAGGAAACTGAACGTAATTGCGGGAGAGGTCTACACGCGAAGCGTGGCGGGTGAGGGAAAATCACTGCCCTATTTAGTAAATACAGTCTCAGCCTTAACAGCTAAAATCGCAATTCCTGAAAATTCTTAAAGAGTTTAGTGTTTTCCCCTCACCCGCCACGCTTCGCGTGTAGACCTCTCCCGCAATTACGTTCAGTTTTCTTATTGGGCGCTTAGGGCGGGAGAAGTAGATCTTAAGCAGCAATTGTCACTAGTCCAATCGTGAACGCACCTCGTCATTGCGAGCGCGAGC
>DHJK01000019.1:0-10509 GCA_002404295.1 Legionellales bacterium UBA4722 | reverse complement strand
AGACTAGGTTGCTTCGCTCGCGCTCGCAATGACGAAGATTGAGGCACGTTCACATTCACAATAAAAAGCTCTAACTAGATACTAAAGATGACAATCCCCCAAGGAACATAGATAATAAGAAATACACCACCCATGGAACCTACCACTTGATTGAATTTGACTTACTGCGAACTGAATTAGCCCACTACCTAGACGATCAACAAATTAAGATCGTTGAAGAGGCATACCAGCTCGCCGTCAAAGCGCACAAAGGACAAAAACGCCATACAGGCGAACCTTATATCACCCACCCTCTTGCCGTTGCAAAAATCCTCGCTGAAATACACATGGATCACCCCACTATCATCGCCGCCATCCTGCACGATGTCATCGAAGATACCTACGTCGTCAAACAAGATATCACTGCCCAATTTGGCAAAGAAATCGCAGATCTTGTCGATGGCGTCACCAAATTAACCCAAATAGAATTTGAAACACGCGCTCAAGCGCAAGCAGAAAATTTTCGCAAGATGGTCATGGCAATGGCACGCGACATCCGCGTCATTCTCATCAAACTCGCCGACCGCTTACATAATATGCGCACGATCGAAAGTCTGCCGCGCAAAAAACGTCGCCGTATCGCCAAAGAAACATTGGAAATTTTTGCGCCCATCGCAAACAGACTGGGGATGCATGCTTTTCGGGTAGAGTTTGAAGACCTAGGTTTTGCTACCCTTTACCCCATGCGCTACCGAATTCTCCAAGCCGCCGTAGAAAAAGCACACGGCAACCGCCAAGAAATGATGACTTTTATAAATGAACAAATTGAAAAAAGCTTCAAAAATTTCAATCTACGCGCACGCTCCCTCACCAGCCGCGAAAAGCATCTCTACAGTATTTATAAAAAAATGCATGAAAAACATCTGTCTTTTTCAGAAGTCATGGATGTCTATGGATTTCGCGTTATCGTTGACAAAGTAGATACTTGTTATCGCGTGCTTGGTATTTTGCATAATCTGTATAAACCTATCATTCAACGTTTTAAAGATTATATTGCAATCCCCAAAGCAAACAGTTACCAATCCTTACATACCACGCTATTTGGCCCTTATGGCGTACCCATTGAAGTGCAAATTCGCACCGAAGAAATGCATAAAATGGCAGAGTACGGCATTTCCGCTCATTGGCTATATAAAACAGAAAAATCAGTCTTAGGCGAAGCACAACAACGCGCGCAAGAATGGTTAAAGAGCGTTCTGGAAATACATGACAGCTCGAAAAACTCTTTAGAATTTATCGAAAATGTAAAGACAGATTTATTTCCTGATGAAGTCTATGTATTCACCCCTAAAGGCAGTATTTTAGAATTACCCGCAGGATCAACCGCCGTCGATTTTGCTTATGCCATTCATTCCGATGTTGGTAACACCTGCGTCGCTGCCAAACTAGATCGTCGTCTAGCACCTTTAAGCACACCGTTAACCAATGGGCAACAAGTTGAAATTATCACATCAGCCGGCGCACGACCAAATCCAGCGTGGCTGAGTTTTATTGTCACAGGAAAAGCACGCAGCACAATCAAGCATTTTCTAAAAAAACAACAGCGTGATGAATCCATGGAATTAGGTAAACGCTTAGTCGAAAAATCGTTGCATACGTTCGGATTGTCCATTGCAAAAATCGCACCAGAACATTTAGAATCATTAGTAAAAACAGCCAAACTAGATTCAATCAATCATTTTTATGAAGAAGTAGGTATAGGTAATCGCTCAGCCCTTCTCGCCGCCAAACAATTAGCAAAGCTCAACGACTTAAGCGATAAAACACTCACCATTGAACCCACATCCCCTTACTCTCTCACTATTACAGGCACTGAAGGTGTCGTCGTCATCTTCGCAAAATGCTGCAGACCTATTCCTGGAGATCCCATAGGCGGCTATATCAAACCAGGCCATGGTCTTATGGTACATGTTGAACATTGCCCCGCCTTAGCAGAATATCAACACGATCCCGAGAAATATGTCTCACTCCACTGGGAAAAGAACGTCCAAGGCGATTTCCCCATCGATTTAAGTGTCAGCATCTCCAATCAACGCGGCAGCTTAGCCAGCCTAGCCCTCACCATTTCCGAAACTGATTCCAATATTTCAAACATCAATGTGGAAGAATTTGATGGTCGATATTTTGCAGTGAACTTAACGATAACCGCACGCGATCGTATTCATTTGGCGCGAATTTTGAGGAAAATACGGAATAATAAAAATATTGTGAGGGTGATGAGGCAAAAGCCAAAACTCAAAAAAGAAAAAAAATAATAATTAGAGGCACAGCCCCTAATCAAAAACGACTTCTGGCAACAACCCTCCGTTCGCCCTGAGGAGCCTCTTTTAGTGGATAGATTTTCAGCAGGCTATCAATTTCACTTACTGCATGTGTTCGCCCCCATGCTCCAGTAAAACAAAAATTATTGCGATGACTTTTAAATATCGGCATTTTGCGTGCAGCATTTAACAACTGATTGATATCATTGTTAATTTCGACTTTATCAGCTTCAGACAAAGAAAATTCGACATTCTTAGATATTTTTATTTTATTTATCTCAAAGTGTAATTGATCAAGCGCGTTCTTACGGATTGTATCGACCACTTTTCTATATGAGCCCGTATTTACAATCCAACCTTGAAACCATTTACCTGTATGAATTAATAATCCTGTATCAAATTTTCCTAACAACTCATTCCTTTTTCTTATTGTAAATTCATTTCCTAGCAAGTCTTGGGCTTTCTTGAATAAAGATTGAAGTTCTTGTTCGGGTCTCATTGATGGTGTTAATGACAAAATCGCGGATAAAGCAGATGAATTGGCGCATGTCTCTTCTAGAGTTTGCGGAAATTCCTTAGGTAACTTTTCCCAAGCTATTTTATCTTTTACAACCTTATTATCTAAAGAAATGAACTCGTAACTTAAAAATTTTGAATTGTCTTTTTCTGTTACATGGATATAAATTACTTTAGGTTTGATAGTACATTTATCTTCTGGTAATGGACAAAGTATGTAGCCTATTCTAGTATTAAGTATTCTTTTCCATTGCGCATCATTTGGATTAATCTCTTTGCTTGCGTGTTTTACAGATGAATTGCTGCTATCTGTGCTATCCTTTGCGTCCGCTTTCGTTGATGGTGTATTAGTTACTAACGGAGATTTTAATTCTGCGCTCTTTGAAAGAGTAGCTCTTTCACTCTTAGATTTTTGTTTGTTACGCAATAATTCATTTTCATTGTTTTCATCGTTTTTTCTTGATATAAATTTGCTAACCTCTTGCGGATCACGGTCAGATTGATAGCAGTATGAATCTGGACATCCAGAAGCAGGATATCCCGTAACTTCTATTTTATAACCAAGAATGGTGAATAACTCATTTTCACATAAAGGCTCGACTCTTTCTCTCAAAAATTCGTTAAGATCTTTTTTATCTGCGATGATTCTTTGTGCTATTGCTTCGTCATTTAAAGCTAAAACTTGATTGCTTGTAAGCTTTAAAAGCTGATCCTCTTTTAAATAACCGCTCTTTAAAAGTAGATGACATCCCTTCTGCTCTTGCATGCAAAGTTTAATATGCGGAGGATAAGCCAATACATTTTTAACTGAGATATATTCATATCTTATTAAAAATTGAATTTCGGGAATATCTAAAAGTGAGAGATTATCAGGTTGTGCGCTTGATAAATATTTTTCTTGATATCTACCTATTGAAATGTAGTATTGGACGTTCTTATTATTTGAAATCAGGGATGAGCTCGGCATTTCATCTGCTAGAGGGGAAGCGACGTCTTTTTTTGTTTCTGTTATGGATGTTTGGACAGCTGAGAGAGGCTCTATCGGTGCTGGCAGAGAGGCAAGGTGGTTAGAATCAGGAGGAGTGAGCGCGCCCCCGGCAAGGCTCTCGTTTTCAACATTTTGTGGGGCCGTGGGTTTAGAAGCTTCAGGATGAGGAAGTAAGTTTTTAGCTCTTCTATTGTCTCTTGTGCTTGTACGACTGTCTCTTGTGCTTGTACGACGTGCCATGATGATTATCCTCGATGTTAGATGAAGTCATTTTTGATAAAAAAATCATCTATTAGATTAAAATAACAAGTTGTGAATTTACATACAGTATATGGATTATTGATATAAAATCAACCAAATTTGAAGGTGATTAACTGTAACCCGTGTATCAAATAAAGGTAACGCATTGAATTTACATCGATAGTTAATAATTAAACCTTCCGATAAACAACCTTCCCACCACACACCGTCAACACCACATTAAAATGCTCATCCAACACCACTAAATCCGCATCCTTGCCTATCTTAACACTTCCCTTCCTATCAAAAACCCCCAACACCTTCGCCGGATTCTCCGACGCCATCATCAACACATCCCCCAACCCACACTCCGTAAACCGCATCATATTTTGAATCGCAGCAGACATCTTCAACGTACTACCCGCCAACGTAGTACCATCCGCCAACATCGCAACACCTTCTTTCACAACCACATCCTGCCCACCCAACTCATAAGTCCCATCACCTAAACATTTAGCGCGCATCGCATCCGTCACCAACAACATTTTTTCTTTACTTTTTAATTTCAAAATCAATTGCACAATTGCAGGATGCAAATGAATCCCATCCACAATGAGTTCTGTCACCACTTTATCTGATAACAACGCCGCAATCACCGCACCCGGTTCACGCTGATGAATCCCACGCATCGCATTAAACAAATGTGTCACATAACTCAAACCATCATCAATCGCAGTCAATGTTTCAGCATACGTTGCATCCGTATGACCCAACGCTGCGATAATATTTTTCTCTTTCAAGTAACGAATAAATCCAACACTATTAGCCAACTCCGGGGCCAAGGTAACTAGCTTAATCACGTTCGTCGCAACATTTTGCCAATGTTCAAGAACTAAAATATCCGGCGTCAACGTTTGCTCTGCACGCTGCGCACCCGCTTTTTTAGGAGAAATAAAAGGACCTTCTAAATGCACCCCCAAAATAGCAGCGCCGTTAATCTCCTGCTTTGCATCCATAAAAGCACGAACAGCCACTAATGCTTTTTCAATGTCATCCGCACTCGCTGTCATCGTCGTCGCAAGAAATCCAGTGGTTCCTTCCGCTGCAAGCGTTCTGCTGATATTTCCTAACGCTTCAGCCGTACCATCCATCACATCATGACCATCCGCACCATGCACATGCAAATCAATAAACCCTGCCACCAAATGATATTCCGCAGGATAGGATATGACTTCATCAACTGCAGTCGTTTGCACTTGCATTGCGACATCAATAGATTGAATCAACCCATCCTCTACCACTACTGCAGCATTCGGCAAAATACCTTCTTCTGCATACACTTGAAGACCTGTCAGAATTAAACTCACTGTTTATCCTTTTTAACTCGCTCACGAATCATTAAAATAGCACCCGCATTGGCATCACCCGCTCGCGCAACAAAAGTAGCGCGCAACTCTTCACTCAACCACGGTTCGATAAAAGGTGCTATACCACCTAACAAGCAACACGGTAATGGTTTTTCTTGTTTGCGCATTTTTGTAAGCGCATGATCAACACGATCAATCGCATGCGCGGCTTTCTTCATTAACCGCACCGCCGCCATTTCTTCTTGCTGACTATGATTAATCACAATCGGCGCTAATCGCGCAAATTCGGTAGAATTAGCACGATTCGCCCACGTCACAAATTGTTCTACGTCTTGATTGAAAAAAGAAAAAATATCTTCGACTAACGGAGACTTTTCCGTACGATGATCCAACCACTGAAACGTTAACCGCGCCGCTTCAAGCCCCAGCCACGCACCCCCACCTTCATCATCATGCGGAAAACCCCAACCAGACACACGTGTACCTTGACCTGCCTCTATTTGATAACCTACCACACCTGTACCTACAGCAATAATCGCGCCTTCCGCACCATCATGAGCACCCAAACAAGCAATATGCGCATCAGTATCCAATTGAATGGTAGTAAAAGAATGAGGCAATTTCAAAAACGCCTGCACCGCCTCAGGCACTTCGCAACCCGCCAATCCTAATCCCACATGAAACCGATTATTTTTATCTTCTAAAGAAATCCCTTGCGGTTGCAACACCTCTTCTAACGCCGCATAAATAGAACGCCACGTCTCTTCCACCGATAAACGAATATTGGCAGGACCACCCACCGCCTGTCCTAATAAATTACCATCAAAATCTTCAATACGTACCTTAGATTTAGAACCACCGCCATCTATCCCTATAAAAATATCCTGGGTTTTCAAATTATCGCCCTCGCAAATGCGCTAAAGGAAATTTTACAACACCCCCTTCCGCCAATACATTTTTACTGGCTTGTGGTTTCCATGCATGGCCATACACCACTTCAAAAGTCAGGGGAACCACCCCCGCCGAATTTTTTTCAAGCGGCTCAACTATCTCTTGTGCTAAAATAAAACCTGTTAATTGCAATTCCTCCTGAAGTCGTTGCTGTTCTCTATACGTCAACGTAAAATACTCTACATCCAACACAGAATCCGCAAAACCAACCTGCAATAACGTATCACCCAAATTATGCATATCTACAAAATGCGGTAACTGAATAGTTTGCCCCTGCAATTCACGTAGCGTATCGGGCCCATACGTACTAAACATTAACAATCCTTCCGGCCTTAAAACTCGCCGCCACTCCTGCACCATTTTTTTTAAATCACTGCACCACGGCAACATGAGATTTGCCACCACTAAATCAATACTGTGATCTCTCGCGGGCAATACATCTAGTGAAGTACATAACCAATTTATTTGCGAAGAATTCGATTCTTTCGCATACGCCAACATCGAAGCTGAATCATCAATCGCACACACCTCTGCTGTTGGGTAACGCTTCTGCAACAACTCCGCACAATATCCCGCTCCACACCCCACTTCCATCACGCGTTCAGGCTTTAAAGCCACCAAATCCAAACGCGCCAACAATTGATCACCCACCTCACGAACTAACACAGCGGCTAAATCATAGTCTGCGGGGGCAACATGCTCAAATCGACTTTTCAACACAAGGAACCTGCAATGCAAATAAAAAACCATTATCTCAAAAAAGCGTGCACTTGGCTTCTGCCTTTTACGTGCATCCTTTGCTCTCACCCATCAAAACGCAACCAAGACCTCTGTGACCCCTGCCTCGAAAGCCTTCCACGCTTAAAACAAGGCTGTTTATGTTGCGCTATTCCTTTAGCCTTTAGTCCCACAGGATTGCTATGCGGTCAATGCATACAAAAAACACCTCCTTTTGATGTGACGCATGCACTTTTTTCTTATGAGTTACCGATTACCAAACTCATCCTTGAACTTAAATTTACTCAGGCATTAGCCAATGCCAGGCTCTTGGGTGAACTACTGGCAACAGAAATACTGCAGACATGGTATAAAACCAAACCCTTACCCCAAGCGATTATTCCAATACCTTTACACCCTACCCGCCTAAAAGAACGCGGCTTCAATCAAGCACTGGAAATAGCACGCCCTGTTTCTAAAATACTCAATCTGCCGATTAATAGAACGGATTGTCATCGCAATAAATTAACTACACCGCAGTCAACGCTACTTGCAGCAGAGCGTCATAAAAACGTGAAGGGCGCGTTTAATTTGACCGGAAATTTTACAGGGCAGCATGTGGTGGTGATTGATGATGTGATCACCACTGGCAGTACAATGACTGAATTTTGTAAAGTTTTAAGACAGCATGGAGCACAGAGAATTGATGTGTGGTGTTGTGCCAGAGTCGGATAAACTTCTACTTAGGACACCTCTCCCCAAGGCCATCAAGCTAAGACTGAAGCTGCCTAGCAAGCCCCTTCCCCCTCCGGGGGAAGGTTGGGAAGGGGGAATAAAAATACGCTTTTTTCAAATTATTAAAGATGCCGCAATTCCCTGAACAGTTACTGGTGCAACACCTGGCCCCTGTGTATAATCACAACCTTCTTATTTTGAACCACGAGTAACTAATAATTACTCAACACACAATCCAAGAAAAAACGGGCACACAACCAGCCACGTTCAAGATTTTGGCAACCACACCCCCAAAATCCAACTTTAATTTAGGTGAAACAATGCAAGACATTTTATTATTCGCACAACATCACTCAACGCTCAGCGCGGCACTCATAGCCGTATTAGTATTACTAACCATCCTAGAATTCATTAAATCAAAAAACAGCGCACATCGACTCACCCCTGCTCGCGCCACACAAATGATCAACCACCAAAATGCACTCATACTAGACATCCGTAACAAAGATGTATTTACAACCGGCCACATTGTCGACGCCGTTTCAATCCCGCTCTCTGAATTAGAAAGCAAATACAAAAGACTCGACAAATCCAAAACACAACCTATTATTATTGTCTGCGCGACCGGTCTTGAATCACCTCGCGCTGCCACCCTCTTAGCAAAACATGGATTTACAACTCACATATTAGCCGGCGGACTACGCAGCTGGAAAGAATCAGACATGCCATTAGTTAAGGAATAACACTATGTCAAAAATTATCATGTACTCCAAAGAAAATTGCTCTTACTGTGCACGCGCCAAACAATTATTGGCTTCAAAAAATTTAGACTATCAAGAAATACGAGTCGATCAAGATCCTGCAAAGCTCGAAGAAATGATAAGTTTAAGCGGCCGCCGCACCGTACCACAAATTTTTATTAACGACCAAGCCATTGGTGGTTACGATGACCTGTTTGCTTTATCACAATCTGGTAAATTAACTGCTTTATTAAATTAACAAAGGACTATCTTCATGACAACAAACTCACCAGCAACCGACACAGCACCTCAATTTGAAATTCAACGTATTTTCGTAAAAGATCTTTCTTACGAAGCACCCAACACACCCCATACATTCACAGAAGAATGGAAACCCGAAGTTCAACTCAATTTAGAAACCAAGAGCAACCGTATTCAAGATAACGTCCATGAAGTTGTGTTGTCAGTCACCGCAACTGTGACCAGCAGCAAAAAATCTGCTTTCTTAATTGAAGTACATCAAGCCGGCATTTTCTTAATTTCTAATTTACCCAACGAACAATTACACCAAATGCTCGGCAGCTTTTGCCCCAACATTTTGTTTCCTTATGTACGTGAAGTTATTTCAGACATCATTGTACGCGGCGGCTTCCCACAACTCTTGTTGGCACCTGTTAATTTTGATGCGCTTTACACCCAACACTTACAAGAACAAAAGAAAACAACTGAGACAACCACTACAACAGGTGATGGAAACATCCACTAAATGACGACCATTAAGCAACCCATCGCAATTCTTGGCGCCGGCTCTTGGGGCACGGCGCTTGCTTTGCATTTAGCGCGCTTAAACCAAACAGTTCATTTATGGACTTTTGATAAAGAACATGGATCTCAGTTACAAGCAGACCGCGCCAACAAACGTTATTTACCCGATCATCCTTTCCCTGACAACTTGCATCCCACTGCAGAATTGACCACAGCCTTACACAACGTCAATGACATACTGATTGCAGTACCCTCTGTAGGTTTTCGCAGCATTGTCACCCAACTTAAACCGTTACTAAAATCAGGCATGCGAATCGCTTGGGCCACTAAAGGATTGGATGAAAACACTGGGCAATTATTACATGAAGTCATAGCAGAACTTCTAGACAAAGACTATCCTACCGCCGTACTCGCAGGCCCTTCTTTCGCTAGCGAAGTCGCACTTCAACAACCGACAGCTGTCGTCATCGCAAGCCTTGATACTACATTCGCACATGATTTATTAGCACGCTTCAATACACCTCTTTTTCGTATCTATTTAAACACAGATATTCCCGGCGTTGAAATCGGCGGTGCCGTAAAAAATGTCCTCGCCATCGCAACAGGCATATCCGACGGCATGGGCTTCGGCTCCAATGCCCGCTGCGCCCTCATCACACGCGGCCTCACAGAAATGATGCGCCTAGGCCATAAACTAGGCGGCAACGTAGAAACCTTCACCGGTCTCGCCGGCTTAGGCGATCTCATCCTCACCTGCACCGACGACAAATCCCGTAACCGCCGTTTTGGGCTTGCACTAGGCAAAGGTAAAAACGCTACGCAAGCTGAAAAAGAAATTGGTCAAGTCGTTGAAGGAAAACGTAACGCAGAATTAGTCGTTCAACTTGCTCACAAAAATAAAATAGAAATGCCCATCACTGAAGCTGTCTGGCAAATCTTACAAGAAAAAAAAACAGCAAAAGAAGCTATGCAAGATCTGCTAACTCGCGCAACCACAACTGAAAAGTCCTGATTTTTTTTGGTGTACAATCGTGAACTTACCCTAACTACATGAAAATAAGGGAAAAGATTTTTGCCTTTTTGCATCGTGTTGTTAGTTGTTTTTTTTAAATAAATATAGCTAAAGTGTATTTTTTTTATTAAAAAGGAGAAAGTTATGTCCTTCACACAAAGATTTTATAGAACGAATT
>DHJK01000011.1:6460-8526 GCA_002404295.1 Legionellales bacterium UBA4722 | reverse complement strand
TTGATCGAACTCCTTCTCCCGCCCTCTTCCGCAATTAAGAATAGCGACATAATCATCTTTTATGGGCGGGAGAAGGAGTTCGATCAATCGCGCCTTTGCTAAGGTTGTGCATTAATTCGATTAGCAAGATAATCACGCTCTCTCCGAGTAACTATTCAGCGAGTTCCGCTGGCCCAATCGTGAACGTGCCTCAATCCTTGTCATTGAGAGCGAGAGCGAAGCAACCTAGTCTTTCACACCTGATTAGTACCATTGAGGTTCAAAAGCAGCATAGAAAGACTGGGTTTCTTCGCTCGCGCTCGCAGTGACAAGGATTGGGGCACGGGCACGATTGGGTCAGTGGCGCTCGCTGAATAGTTACCTTTATTGTTTCAATCTTAACGCAACAGTCGCCAATCTTTTCCCCATCGCAAAACACAAACGCTGCTCTTCTGCGCTTACAGGATTTTTCCCATTGGGCCCGGTAAAATGCGTAGCCCCATAAGGCGTGCCACCGGTTAGCGTTGTATTCAAATCAGGTTCCGTATACGGAATCCCAACCAACACAAAACCCAAATGCATCAAAGGCAACATCATGCTCACTAACGTTGTTTCTTGCCCTCCATGCAGACTAGCGGTCGAGGTAAAAACCGCAGCTGGCTTATCCACTAATCCACCCGATAACCATAGACTACTCGTTGTATCTAGAAAATATTTTACAGGCGCCGCCATATTACCAAACCGAGTTGGGCTGCCCAACGCAAGTCCATCACACTCTTTTAAGTCATCTAATGTGACATAAGGTGCGCCACTGTCTGGCACATCAGGTTGAGTAGCTTCAGAAACAGGTGATACAGCGGGCACTGTTCGAATTAGTGCTTCCATCGTGGGAACCGATTCCACGCCGCGCGCAATATATTGCGCCATTTGCTTGACCGCGCCATAACGACTGTAATAAAGAACCAAAATGTTAGCCATAAATCACCTATTTAATTTCCGCACTTGAAATTTTACTAAATATCCAATCTAAAGCACAGTCAGGCAAAAGTCTACGCATCCAAGAAAATATAGTTGCGGGTATGCCTACATAATAATGTGCTTTGGGTCTTGGGCTCTCCAGTGCATGAATTAGCTTACTAACCACTACATCAGGTGTGACCGTCATCGGTGGATGTTTATCATTCGCAGTTGAAAAATAACGTTCTAAATTATCATATTGTTTATGATGCACGCTGCCATTTTGAGGAATTGTTTTTTTATACATGGTTAACGCATTATCTCGAAATTGTGTTTTAATAGGCCCCGGTGCAATAATCGAAACAAAAATTTGTGTACCACGCAATTCCTGCCGTAACGTATTGCTAAAACCCTCTAATGCAAATTTAGAAGCATTGTAAGCGCCATAATAGGGCATGGCTACAATTCCTAATATAGATGAGTTTTGAATAATCCGGCCATGACCTTGTTTACGCATAAGAGGTAATACACGCATGATCAATTCCATAGGGCCAAACACATTTGTTTCAAATTGCTCGCGTATGATGTCACGCGTTAGATCTTCAATTGCGCCCGTTTGACCAAAACCCGCATTATTAAATAAAGCATCTAATGTTCCGTTTGTTTTTGTAAGAATATCCGTGAGCACTTGTTGAATGGAGTGCGTATCATTGACGTCTAAGCGATAACTTTCCAAGCCTAAGGCTTGAAGTTTTTTGACATCGCTTTCTTTACGTGCTGTTGCAAAAACACGGTACCCTTTTTTTTGTAGGATTTGTGCGGCGGACAAGCCTATGCCGCTAGAACAGCCTGTGATTAAAATGGATTTTTGCATGAAGTGGTTCCTGATTTTTTTAATTATTATATCTAGTTAACATGTTGAAATATACATATCATTTTTGTACCTTGCTGTGTCTCCTAAGGCGCAAAATTATACCGCCATTGCGGGTCTCAACCCTCGACATTGCTGTAAGTATTACGTCATTTGTTGACAAGAATGGTCATCTCTAACGAACCCCAGACCTGTCATCCCGCAAAATTTTCGTCAACAGCTCTAAATAAAAACATTGCTCTCGCACGAAAATTTGTGC
>DHJK01000011.1:0-6378 GCA_002404295.1 Legionellales bacterium UBA4722 | reverse complement strand
AAATTTGTGCGGGATCCGGTTACGGCCTGTAGTAATAAGTTATTTATGCAGCTAATTCTCCAGAAACAAGCTGTACTAAAGGACGCAACCAGACCCCGCACAAATTTTCGTGGTAGACCAGTTTTTTTGTCGAATACAAGGGACGAAAATTTTGCGGGGTGACAGCTGCGGCTCATGAGGAGCCTTGTTGTCAACGAATGACGTGACACTAACAGCAATGACAAGCCAATAGCTTGCAATATGACTCTATGCCTTACCATGAAAGCGCTACGAAAACAGCTAAACTATCTACTCATGCTTTAAGAACATGACTGTTAGTAGATGTGTTAGCAAACTCGGATAATGCTTTCGATCCTGATTCTGATTTAGGATTTCGCGCTAAATCCACAATGGCTTCATAAAGTTTAAGAGATGGACGGTCTTTGTCAGATGCTTCTATCCTCTTCTTGCAAATCGTTGCAAGCTCATGTAGTGATCCACCTTCATTATTACATTTGATTAATTGGTTAATCCCTGTAGGATTTTTAAAGGATTTTTCTGGAAGAGCTTGCGCTATTTTGTCCAAAATCGGCATTTCACTTTCAAGAGACTCCACAAGACGTAATCTTTTTTTCTCGTCTAAGAGTGCTTTTGTTTCTTTTCTATTGCCAGATAAATGAAAAAATAGAGCTGTGCTATCCTTTAAGTTAGAAGCGCCGATTTTAAGTTTTTTAATTTTACCGAACACTATATGTTTAATCTCATTATTACTAGCAAGTCTATCACATTGTTTATGTATCCATTTGTTGAATGTGAGTTTTATAACCGCGATTATCATGTCTCTGGGTAAATATTGCAGCGGAGTTTTAAGGCCATCTGCTCCTTTTGAATTCTGTCCCGCATTCGCATGTTGATGGAGTGTCACGTAGGTTAGTGCAAATAGTTTAACGAAATTTTCTCTTCTTTTTACATTTTCATCTGTTCCTGTAGCTGCTGGTGGTGGTATATGTCCATACATTTTAAAATACATGGCCATTGCATCCGTGTATATTATGGAAATGCCTTTACGATCTTTGCCGCTGACGCATGAGCCATAAGCTATGCCCATTTCCCTTGCCATCAGTTGTTGTATAGAGCTTAAGTAGAGTTCTTTGTCTTGTATTTCTGTAGCCATTTTTGGAGCTACGTAATTAAATTGTCTAACAAGAGCATAAAGTAAAGGGAAATCATATGATGCATCATCAGCGGTGTGACCTCCATTTGAGGTTATCACTGATTTAACTTGATGTTGAGTTAAGTGTATTTTTGTATCATTGTTTGGATTTAAATTTTTGATAGCTGCATTCAAGTCATCAAAATTCTTTATTTTAGCATCTCTATAGGTGCCATCATGATTAACATAGTAAGCTTGTTTTTGGTCTACTACTATATAACTATCCTTATATTTGCTTAAATTCTTCGGTAAGCTAGACATTAAATGGACGTCACGCCCCTCTGCTAAGTAGTCAATAGGTTTATATTTTTTCATGTATTGTGCTGCAAATCTTGTTAAGCGTTGCATGTCACGCAGATTTGGATCAGTAGATAGTGCGCTGTCCAAGGTGTTACTTTTCACTGGGTTAATCCTTCCAGTGCCAGCGCCAAGGTAGCGAAAGTAATTTAATGGATGATTCGTTGCGAAGATCTCAAGTTTTACGTCAATTGTTTTCATCTGGGGTTTTCCATCTATCATTACATAAACATTGACAGTTCGTACTGGGTTCCTGAGAATTCTCTTAATAGCCTCATCTCTGTCTTTAAGCAAAGCTCCATCGGGCCCCATTATATTGGCTGGTGTAATTAATGTTTGCATTAATACAGGCAAGACGATAGGAGAGGCGTCTAATTTACGATCCACACTTAACTGCGCTAGTTTATTCGCTTGTTCAGCGAGCATATTATCAATGATATGATTAATATTATCTTCTGCAATATTTGCGCACTGAGCAGCATCTTTCATATCTCGTGAAGCAACATGGCTTGAACGTGATAATTCATTTCTCGATATTACTTTTCCTTTATCATCCATTAGAATAGTAGTATGTCTGGAAAAATTAGCAACGCCTGGTATAGAACGTAGTTTACTTGAAATGGCTGGCACAAGTTTTGTAATATCATCGATACTCTTCACACCTTTAAAAGTCTCAAAAAATAATTCTTTTTCGAGCTCCGGCATCTCTTTGTACCATTGAGGCAGATCTGGATCGTCCAGCTCTTTGCCACGAATCAGTTGGATGGTCTGTAAGAGCTCTTCTTTTTTAGCATTAGAAAGTGGGTCCTGCGGTACTTCTACCTGAACCAACCATGTTCCGTCTGGGTATTTTTCTTTATCTGCATCAAGCCGCGTTACAGTACAAAGCGGAGGTCTTCCTTCTGAGAGTTCTGCGTATTGTTCTGCTCTGCCTAATGCTTTTTTTATTTTCTTTTTAGGAATGTAAGCTTCTTCGTGTAAAATTTTATTAACTTGTTTGACGTAGTCTTCGAGTATATTTTGATAGGGAGCTATACTGCCGACGTCATGATCTATTGCGCCTATTTGAGCCTTGATTGCTGCAATCTTTTTATGATCCGATTTATCATCTTTCTCCGTAAATCCCTCCTCTTTGCTTTTATCCTTCATTTGCTCATCGATTAAATCACTGTTTAAGCGATCTTTTATTTCTTTGTTGCCTAATTTTCTTTGCTCGTGGTCTTTTTCTATTCTGGCCAAGGCCTCACGCTTATTTTCTTGAAGGGCTTTCAATTTTGCATCAATATTGGCTCTGCCTGGGCCTTTGAAATCAATGCTATTTAATAATCGCTCTGTCCCATGGCCTACAGCTTCCATTCGACGCTGATAATGAATAATATGTTTTTGTTCCATTGCAATGCTTCGAAAGTCATAGTCAATGTCAGCTTTTTTTCCATTTGGGATAACAGATAGTAATTCCTCTAGCACCGAATCTGGAATATCATTAATTTCAGTATCTGTGCGTAAAATTACTTTTGTTTTTGGTTTTGACAGACCTGTTTTTTTTCTTGAAGTTGACATAGCCAGTTTCCCCTCTTATATCAATTATTTTTTTCTTGCAAGATCCGGACTCACTTTCTTTGTTTCTTTTTCTATATCCAATTCTTCAGATTTTGTTTCAGGTACATTCGATTTCTCATCATTAGCAGAATGACTTTCCAGCTTGAAAGGTGCATTGGCTTTTATTGCGGTGAGTAGATTGTAGTACGTGCTACTACTAGCCTTCCATGCCGTTTTTGTCTTTTTCTCATCTTCGGCAGGTGTCTCGACGTCCTCTGATTTCTTTTTTTGATTATTAAACATAGGTGCCCCCTTGATAAGGTTCGTACTTTGATTTAAGTATAGCCGCCCTTTTTTTATTTTGTGAGTTGATCAAAAATAAACTCTATCCTTGCAACCAGTTGATTCTTATATGGAAATTGTTAAAAACAGCATAAACAACCCGCAGTATTACGCTGAAACCCCATTTTAGTTCTATCGCCGCGAGCCCTACCTTGTTAAAATAGGCGATTTTCCGAGTTTATTGCGAGAGTTAAGCGAATGCCAATTTATGAATATCAATGCGGTCAATGCGGTCATCAACTAGAATCATTTGAAAAAATGACCGATGCGCCATTAACACAATGCCCCGTCTGCGGGAAGCCCACATTACAAAAACTGATTTCAGCAGCAGGTTTTCAGTTAAAAGGCACAGGATGGTATGCCACGGATTTCCGTAACAAAGGCAAACCTGCGGAGGCCGCATCAAAGCAAACAGATACTGCAGGGGATAAAGGGACGTCGCCAGAAACCAAACCTGCGGACAATAAAACCAGTACAGATTCTAAGACAAAAGATACGGTGGTCACTTAAATCATGATGTCATTACTCAGACGATATTTTATCTCAGGCTTGCTAGTGTGGTTGCCCATCTGGGTAACTATTATGGTTATTAAATTTTTGGTTGATATATTAAGTAACACACTCTTGTTGTTGCCTCACCAATATCAGCCTGATGCCTTGCTGGGGTTTCATGTGCCCGGTATTGGCGTATTAATCACGTTAGTTGTTATTTTGTTGACGGGTGTGATTGTGGCTAATTTTGTAGGCAGGCGTTTGCTGCTTATGGGCGATGCTGTCATTGGGCATATTCCTTTAGTGCGTACTATATACGCGAGTGTGAAACAAGTTTTACAAACGTTATTTAAGCCTGGTGGTCAATCGTTTCGTAAAGTGTTGTTAGTCGAATATCCACGTGCAGGCATGTGGAGTATTGCTTTTCAAACAGGGGAGGGTGCGCCTGAAGTGACAAGTGTGTTGAATGGGGAGCCTATGGTCAGTCTGTTTATTCCTACTACACCCAATCCTACATCAGGATTTCTGATGATGGTGCCACGAAAAGATGTTATAGAGTTAGAAATGAGCGTAGACCAAGCATTGAAGTTTGTTATTTCATTAGGCGTCATGCAGCCTGTAAATAAAATAATAAGCAATTAAAATAAATTTAGATAGAAAGGTAAAATTATGCGTAGTCATTATTGTGGTCATGTTACAACAAAAGAATTGGATCAAGAAGTGAAGTTAGTGGGATGGGTGCATCGACGTCGTGATCATGGAGGCGTTATTTTTATTGATTTGCGTGATCGTGAAGGGTTGGTGCAAATTGTTATTGCGCCATCTAATCCTACGCTCTTTAAATTAGCTGAGTCATTACGCAATGAATTTGTGATACAGGTGAAAGGCCGCGTGCGTCGTCGACCTGATGGTACTGTTAATCGTGATTTAGCAACAGGTGAAATAGAGGTGGAGGGTATAGAGCTCAATATTCTAAATCGTTCTGAACCACCTCCATTCCCCATCGGTGAATACAATGAAATAGGTGAAGAAACACGTCTGAAATATCGCTATTTAGATTTGCGTCGTCCTGAAATGTTATATCGCATGAAATTCCGCGCAAGCATTACACGTTATTTACGCCGCTTTTTAGATGACCGTGGTTTTATGGATATTGAAACACCATTCCTGACCAAAGCCACCCCTGAAGGTGCGCGCGATTATTTAGTGCCTAGCCGCACCAAGCCAGGTTGTTTTTTCGCTTTGCCACAGTCACCACAAGTGTTTAAACAATTATTGATGATGTCGGGCATGGATCGTTATTACCAAATAGTCCGTTGTTTCCGTGATGAAGATTTACGTGCGGATCGTCAACCTGAATTTACGCAATTAGATATTGAAACGTCGTTTTTATCAGAAGAAGAAATTCAACAGCCGATGGAAGAAATGATTCGTGGCATGTTTAAAGAATTATTGAATGTAGAGTTACCCAATCCATTTCCACGCATGCCTTATGCAGAGGCGATGGCGCGTTACGGTTCAGATAAACCAGATTTACGTATTTCATTAGAATTAGTGGATGTGGCTGATTTATTAAAAGATGTAGAATTTAAAGTGTTTTCTGCACCCGCTAACGATCCTCATGGCCGTGTTACTGCATTATGTGTACCGGGTGGTGCGGATATCAGCCGCAAAGAAATTGATGATTACACCAATTATGTGAGTGTGTTTGGCGCTAAAGGATTGGCATACATAAAATACAACGCCGATGGTTTGCAATCTCCTATTTTAAAATTTATTCCTGAAGCAGCTGTAAAAGCTATTCTTGAGCGCACCAAAGCTAAAGTCGGCGATATTATTTTCTTTGGCGCAGATAAGAGTTCTGTTGTGAGCGACGCTTTAGGCGCATTGCGTTTGCGCGTGGGGCATGATCGTGGATTGGTTGAAAAAGGCTGGCGCCCATTGTGGGTTGTTGACTTCCCTATGTTTGAAACGGGTGATGGACGTTTAACCGCATGTCACCATCCATTCACAGCACCTAAAATTAAGGATATCAGTGAGCTATCACAAGAACCTACTAAAATTTTAGCACGTGCGTATGATATGGTTTTAAATGGCAGTGAAATTGGTGGTGGTTCAGTGCGTATTGATTCCTCTGAATTACAAATGGCCGTTTTTCGTTTGTTGAATATTTCAGAAGAAGCAGCCCAAGAAAAATTCGGACACTTGCTCACAGCATTAAAATATGGCTGTCCTCCACACGGTGGTATTGCGTTTGGTTTAGATCGATTAGCGATGTTAATGACAGATTCTACATCTATTCGTGAAGTGATCGCATTTCCAAAAACACAAACCGCAACTTGTCCGTTGACAGATGCGCCATCGCAGGTTGATCCAGCGCAATTAATAGAATTAGGTATTCGTATTCATAAAAAGGTTGAAGATAAATAATGGTAATTATTCACCATATCGCTGCTCCAATCGCGTCTCAATCCTTGTCATTGCGAGCGCGAGCGAAGCAACCTAGTCTTTCAACG
>DHJK01000040.1 GCA_002404295.1 Legionellales bacterium UBA4722 | reverse complement strand
GCCCCCTTATTTGGGGAAGAGCCAGAATCAGTCAAAAAATAGAAAAGTTCATGTAGAAGCAATGTAGAAATAATGGCTAAGCCGCTCTTCGTGAATCATCATGATGTTGTCTACGCCCTTTTGTTGAGGTGATTTCAACCTGAACGTTCAACCCATCTCGATCAACCAAGTCTTGAAGCGCCAGTCTAATGAACTGATCTTTGGAATATCCCAATATCTCAGCATACTTGGCGGCGAGTTTAGGGCTTACAGATTTACGACCATGCTCAATATCACATAGGTGCTGCTTAGTAATATCGAGCTGTTTGGCAAAATCAACTTGAGATATCTCATCCGCTTGGCGGATTGCCCAGATCAGCTTGCCGAGGGTTAGCTTGGTGCCGGTGATCTTCTCTATATCTTTTAATGTCTTCTGTGTCATTTTGCTTCTAATAGTCATGCTTATTTACCTCCTGAATCTCTACGAAATTTATCACACCGTCTTTGTTAATGGTGTAAATGGCGCGATACGCAATATTCAGACGTATTGAGCGCTGCCCTTTCCGTTTCCCCGTTAGTGGCTCGTCATGATAGCCAGGGATTTTTCGAACTTCATCTAATCCACTATGGCCTACCGCGTCAATCCATGTTTGTAACTTAAGGGCGATGTATAACGGAACTTTCCTCAAGTCCTTACCGGCTTTCGTTGATACTTCGACATCAAAAATATTTTCCATATTTATAGTGTACACTATTTCTGTGTACTATTCAACAGTACCTTGGTATTATTTATATGGGTTAGCTTGGTAAATATACTGCTTTCAACAAGGGTGGTTAGTTCAATGGTTGATGACACACCTAAGAAAAACTTCATCTTACAATGAAAACTCCTTTTGTAATCCCTTAAAAAGGCAACCAATTTTTAACCCGATTTACTCGAATATTTTCTAACTACTTCTAAGTTAAACACCTTACCCTCCTGCGTCCCGTCTATCATCTGCTATCTTACCCGCAAAAAGAATCTCGAGTATTTTCCATGCCGGCACAACAACCATGTGTCCTGAATTATTTTCTGAGTAATAATTTTCAACGACATTATCATATTTTCCATCAGTACACTTTTTCTTTATTTTTAGATGCATACTCATATGCGAACAATCCAAGCCCAATAACCATGGGGTACGTTGCTCAGCATTTTCATTATTAAGAATTCGATTAAGAAAAACTGGCGAGCCACTAAAGCCACTAAGAGAATGCGTCTCTACAAGAAATGCGTCTTGGTCATGCATTTGAGAATCAGCGGTGCTAATTCTAACCTTTTCATTTGGCATCATGCTGATATTACCAAACATTACAACGGGGGTATTTTTTTGTTTACCATCATGCTGAATAAACCTACCTATGGTAAACACATCATCACCCGGACCCACATCATTTATATTAATAATTTCCCGGGATAAAAAGAGACTTACAGGAATACAGCAATGTCGGATTTGTTCTAGATATTCACCCTTAATAGCAATTATCGCTACGTCATCGCCATCAAGATGGCAAGCCCAGTCAGACTGCATACTACTTACTATACTTACGTTGCCTTTTAAATCGGTAAACCTTACGGTGGGAGTACCACCCGCTTTATCGATAACATGCTTATTAGTTACAATGTAGCCAAAAGATTTTTTGTCATCTGTTTTTGAAGGAACAGAGACCAAAAAGCCTGTGCCGCCGCTTTGCGTTCCCACTTCTGCATCTTGGCCTGTTTTGTAAATATATATAACTGAGTTAAGCAACTCATCAGATATTCTTGGCAAAGCAGTCCTCTCCACTTATACAAATTAACTATTTTTCACATGAGACTAACATACTTCTTTCATTCGACTTAGATGCAAAAAACCCGCTCGATGTGAGCGAGGCAGTTGCGGTATCTTCACTAGACCTATCTAAAATTTTATAGCCTTTAGCACCACAGAGGTCTCCAGCGGCTTTCAAGCATTTGTCCCAGCCACGAGCCGTACCTGAACAATTTAAGCTGTATGCTTCTTCGCCACTAGCCGTGTATGTTTTGCTAACTGTGGCACAGCTAGTTACCAGTAGACAACATAACATTATAATGAGTTTTTTCATGAATCACCTCCGCTGAGTAATTTACTACTTCTGGGTTCTTGATTTGCCATGCCTAACATTGTAACATTTTATTTCGAAGCAACAGGAAGAGAAATGGCAAAACAGTAATGAAACGAATATATCCTATTGATTCTTATCTAATCTATTTACAGACACTTTTAATTCTTTCTTTTGACTCTTCCGCATTTTCCGACGAAAACCTGAATCCAATGGTTATACCCCTTTATTTCAAAACAAGTAGATTGAGGTTAATACGCTTGAGTTTTTATTCTGTGCATAATTGGAGCGGTGGAAATCGCCGAATAATTACAATAATTTTATAGCTTATTATCTCATTGCAATTCTTTTGCAATCTTCCCCGACTTCAATGAAGACTGACGATGAAACACTAAATCGTTTTGATAATTTTTGAATATGTTCAACCGTTAATTGTCTTTCGCCGCTTAAAATTTTAGATACAAGAGATTGGCTGCCAATTTCTGGTAAGTCACCCTGACCAAGGTTGTGCTCTTCCATGAGAAACTCAAACATTTCCAACGGAGACACTTGTTTTGTTGAAAAACGACAGATTTCATATTCCTCTATATTTTTTGCAATTAATCTTAGAAGACTTGTTACACGCTCATCTTTCGTATGTCGCGAAACCTGCATAAGCTTCTCTACAAAGTTTAATAATTTTTCATATTCAGATTCATTACGAGGAATATGCGTGTAAGGGAAAAGATGACCCCAATGTTCAATTGTGTTTTTTAATACTGTATTCATATCTTATTCTTCCAAAGTGCATCCTAATTCTTTTTCATGCTATATGGGCTGAATCTTAACCTAACCTAATTACGCAGCAGCTGCTGCGCAATCATAATCAACTGATTTATATATTTTTTTAAACTTTAATTGGCTTGTTAGAACCTGCTATTGCTGCTTATAAAAACTATCATCATCCTTAAACAACAGCATTTGCCTAGCTGCTGGTATATGCTCAATAACTTCAAGCACTTCATATTCCGTTTTCAGCCCACTATCAGCCCGCCACTGTATTGCTTTAATGCGACATCTCAATATATCGCCTTTTGAAAAAGAGACAAGATTCTCTTCTACTTTTCTTCTAAAAACATCATCCTTCATTTGAACGTTAATAGTTGAATTACCATCATGTAACCGCCATTTATTATCATCCTTGAATGCTAAAGCAACGATAGAGTAAGCAGCTTCGTGAGTGCTCTCATTAATTATTTCGTCTCGAATTTCAGGCAGCGTGAAATAATCAACATCTGTTTTCGTGATTTCTTCTATTACTTCGCCGTTATCCTTGATAATAAACTTATCAATTTTATCGTGATGAAGCGGTCTTAAAACCTCTTCAGCAGCAATTCTTACCGCCACATCCTGATACAATCTAAGTAGATTTACAGGCACCACAATAGTCTCGCCTTTTAGCTCTAGCGACACCATGCCATTATTTAGATGCACAATTCTATCCGGGTTTTTCCCTTTTAATTTTTTTATTAGATAAAAAATACCTACACCACCTCCAACAACCAATTCCTTAAGATTTAGCACTGAGGTTACAAAATCACCCGCAAGAAAATGAGAGACTTGAGCACCAAAGGATTGATATAACTCTAAAGCCACTTCAAATGACCCAGCCGAATGAGCTTTCACCTGTAGATTAATCGTAACCTTATCGCCATTTATAATTAAATTCGCGGCGTCAAATAATTTGCCCAAAGAAAGAAGCGCAGGGGCTAAATCTCTCACATCCATGGAGTGGTCTCGCAGAGCCTCACCATCATATGCGATTTTGAATGCTGCTTTTTTTGGCATGGGTTTCTTCCTATACTTCTTATTAGATTATTAGACTCGGCACTACTGTATCACAAAAAAAATATTTTATGGTCTTGAGGATTCATTATTATGGATGTATTCCTGCCAATGCATTTCTAATAAATAACTCTAATTTTTTATAGCGCCCATAACGAATCATATCTCGAGGAGATATACCTCCTAATGCAGGATTTTTAACACGAAACCATAAGGCTGTTTTTGCTATATCTCCGTCAAAATAACCAGCCATTAATTCACAGATTATTGCAATTTCTTCAAGGCGCCCTTTAAGGTCTTTTCTTATTTGCTCATCAAATCTAACCTGCGTCTTATTGAGCCCCATAGCTTTTGCTACTTCATACCTATCAAGCTCAAGAAACTCTACGACGTTTTTAGGCATATTCCCATCAAGAAGGTGCAAATAATTATGCTTTGGAACAGTGTTTAAAAAGTCATTTGTAGCTAAATTTGTAGTCATTGCTGATACCTCCACCCTTATTATACCTTAACTCTTTCTATATTGCCTCAAAATAGCCTCAATATTTCTTCAATATAATGTTTTATAACTGATTGATAAAGATCAAGTTTATTTATATTTTGTGTTTATTATAGAAAATAGCGGCATTTTATCACAAAGTTAGTGGCCGCTAACGGCTTTTTCAAATTTAAATCAATTTCAACTCTCTAATCTTTTTCATGCTGTATTCAGCAAACTCATAAGCCTTCATGTCTAACTATCGCAGAAGATGTATCAATACCCCACCTATGACCATCCCAATCACTATATACACTGCTCTATCTATTTCGTGCTTGAATTTTTTTGAAACTTCATCTCGCCATTTTAATTCATTGACTAGCTCACTTAATATAAACCCGAATCTTCACCAAAACGAAATACTTACTTTTTGTTAAAATAATTTTTTTTTCTCATCACAATCACCATCAAAATAAGCAGCGCACCCTTTTTTTGTTTTAATTTTATCAAAAATCCAGCCGTACACTATTACTTTTTTTCCTTGCCTCATTTCCTCTTCACGGCTAACAAAATAGCCATTTAAACAAATGTATTTCTCGCCTTTCATTAATTTATGCCAATGATTGAAATCTTTGATTGAGTCTTTAACCAGCCAGACCCTACGCATAGCATACTCGTGAAATACGCCTTTTTTTATCCAAATTGAAAATTCCATATTTGCAAGCGTATCAGTCCAGCCATGATCTTCTGTTGAATACCCTAAATCTTCAAATTTCACCGAGACTTGATCACGGGGAAAACATTGCCAATAGTCAAATCCATGGCTAGTTTTCTCTGAAAAAGGCGCTGAATTTACTCTTCCAACATACGTAGCCAAATCATTTTCATTCAAAATGCCATAATCTTCTGTCAAAAGTCTATTAGGATATTGTTGTTTAACAGCAGGAGCAATACTCCACGCATTGAAAAACATGGCAAGTAGCGAAAAAAGAATCAAGCAGCACAACAGCTTCATTTCATTTATCCTGCAATATAGTGTAATACTCACGAAAATCATTCATGGGCTTTGGATTATATGGTTTTTCATGGACTCTCAAAGCTAAGATTGCTTTATAATCCTCCACCGTCTCTTCCCATGTTGCTGTACGCTTTAAGAGTGCCGCAGCAGTTTCTTTTTTCCTAAAAAGCCACCGAACGCCCGCACAAATATTAGCTGAAGGATTTAACAACTCTGCTGTAGAAACACGAACAAGATGATCTCGTAATTCATTCTTCATGCCGTCAAGATACTGATGAGTTACTCCAGTAACTTGCATTAACCCATAGACATTTTTATGTTCTTTTGGTTCTGGTCTGAAACCAGACTCTGTTGCAATAAGTGCTTTTACCGCATTAGGATCAAGGGGATCGTCCAATTTAAATATATCATTCCAATAGCTAACCCATCCCCGAATTTCTTTGTCATATTCATCCGCATTAGGAAATTTCTTTGTCAACTTTCCCGCTGCTGGTGGCCCTTCTAATCCAGAAAAATGAGAATTACTAATATGTTCAACTTCAGCATAAGACAGTTCATCTTTTCGAAGTGGGTTTTTTGCGCAGTGCTCATGCCAAATTGCATTCTCACCATCAGAGTGTATTTTGCTTGGATGAGCGTAAACAACATGCTCTCGAACTAAATGTTTTCCTGCTCCACATCTTCGCCATGGATGCACTCTCATGCTCGAATCATTTGTGATTTTTTTATCTTTAACTTCCATTGTTTTCTCCCTTACTGAATAGATTATATAAGAAAATATACTACAATAGATTTTGATG
>DHJK01000119.1:12425-13188 GCA_002404295.1 Legionellales bacterium UBA4722 | reverse complement strand
CGGCAGCGTCAGATGTGTATAAGAGACAGTTCCAATACCATTATCTTGGACATTTATTTCAATAGATTCTTTATCGGTTTTTTTAATCAATAGAGTGAGAATATTTTGAGTATTCAGCTGGCTTGTCTTAAGAGCGTCTTTAGCATTACTAATTAAGTTGACTAATATCTGCAGAAGTCTTGATCTGTCGATTATGATAAAATCATTAAATTCATATTTCTTTATGACTTTAATCCCATATTTCTCGGGAGTAGTGCAACCCATCTGGATTGCTAAATCACAAATTTCGGGTAAGTATATTTTCTCCTTCACACCAGCAATGCCACTAATATCTTTTTGCATTGCAACAATATCCTTTATGTGATCAGCATTTCGCGTTAAATTGACTATTTCTTTGTTAATATCTTCATACTCTGTTATTAAATTCTCAGATAAATCTGACAAATAGTTTGGAATCATTTGACCTTTGGAATCAGATGTTAAATAGTCTGGCTGTTTTGGTAAATTATCGTTTATCATCTGACTAATTTTAACTAGATATTTTATGTCGCTATTTCTTATTGTCTCCTTAATCAATGCAATTGAAATATTTAAACTATTCAACATATTACCTATATTATGTAAAACAGATGTCGCCACCTCGGACATTCCAGCTTGTCTTGAAAGAGATAGCATTTTTTGATTTAATTTTTTAACTTCTTCTTCAGCAATTTTTCGTTCGGTTATGTCCATGATAACACCAGATAAAAGATAATCTGATTTC
>DHJK01000119.1:0-12317 GCA_002404295.1 Legionellales bacterium UBA4722 | reverse complement strand
ATAAGGATGTCCTTTTACATAAACCCAATAGGATTTTTTATCATTTACATTATTAATACGCAATTCTTTCTCATAATCTTTTCCTTCACTCAGAGC
Source organism: Legionellales bacterium UBA4722 (assembly GCA_002404295.1). Taxonomy (GTDB): domain Bacteria; phylum Pseudomonadota; class Gammaproteobacteria; order DSM-16500; family DSM-16500; genus UBA4722. Next base: position 12,221 of record DHJK01000119.1, on the reverse strand, counting down.
ACGTTCAATCAATTGCGATAGACTTGCTCTATCTTCTTCATGCAACATTTGCACAATTTCTTCATAGGCTGGAACAGGTAAAGTAGAATCTAATCCGAATAAGTGATAGGTTTCTTTAGACCAAAGTATTTGGTTAGCTGATCGGTTATAAAACCAATATCCGATATGTGCGATTGTTTGTGCCGCTTCAAAACGCTCGTTTAATTCAACCATTTCTCGAGAAGAAATAACCATAGAACGTTCCAACAAATAACGTTCCTGTTCAAAGTCATTGAAACTATTATTCACTCGATTAATAAAATCTTGCCATTGTTCAATACTCAGTGGCGCTGTTCGCTCATTGAGGTAAGTACGGGCAAGAATTTTCTCTAGTAAGTGAAATAATGGTTTCTTTATTACCACATTATATATCCTCACAAATCGAAGTTAGCGTCATTGTTTGGTTATGCAAATCACAATTACCTTTTGCATAAGGTGAAATCTCACCATAGGAATAAAAACCAACCAATTGTGTTCCTTCAGGAAATATTTTTAAAACAGATTCCGTTTCTTCTTCAGTACGTTCGCCTAATAATAGCCTTCTGCCAACACAGCTCACAGCAACCAGTAAAAGCGGCGCCAATTTTTTTTGTAATTGATTACGATTTAATACTAATTCCCCAGCTTCTTTTGCACCGGTAATCAATCTATCAAAATTTGCACGCATTAACTGTGCCAAATACCCCATAGGCATATCACCAGCAAATGTGAGTGAACCTTCTTTGTCATTAACAGCTAATATGGTTCGTACTAATTGCTTAGGATCATTCAGATCTTTCCGTATTGAGAGAGGAAATAATAAGCCTGTCGCTGGCAATCCCGATGCTTTCTCACCAAGATATTCTTTATAAAGTTCCAAAGCAGATTTACCATCTAATTCATAGAGAATGTTACCTTTTGAACGGGTGATATGTCGTTCAGGACCAAAAATATCCCAGCCACCTTTTGAGCCATGTCCTATACGGACATAATCTCCATAAAATCCAACAGCAATAATTTCGTTTGTAACAATTTCTCCATGTCTTATTACCCATGTTTGCTTAAATTCACTTCCATCACCTGCTAATCCACCTGTAATAATAATATTTTCTTTATTGATGGCATTTAAACCTTTTACTAATTCTGAGCCATTGATGTTTAATCCCTCTGACAGCACAAAAACGCCTTTTAAATCGTTATCATTTAATTCTGAAGAAAGCGCCTTTCCTGCATTATAGGAATCCTTTGGATCATTTATGGTTATGATAGCTTCTTTGATCAGTGTTTTTTCAAATTTTACTATCGCAACCGAAATACTATGATCATAAATTCTAGCACCTGCTATTTCACCTGACCCAGAACAACCCATGATTTTTGATTTAGGATATTTCTTAGCAAGTTCCTTAATGGGAGCAGGATCATTAATAAATTCAGGTGCAGCAAAAACGAGAATTAGGGTGTTTTCTGAATCAAGGTCAGGGAATGAATTAGTTGACCAGCCTTTGTCTTTTACAAATCGCAATGTCTCTAAAATCATAGGTTGACTCCTTTAATTAAAAAAGCGATTACAAGATGTATACTAAATATGATAACATACGTAGTTGGTGTATGTTAGCTCGGGAGTTGTATTTAAAAATAGAGCTATGGGTAAGTAGACCTGCGGAGCTTCCCCGCGAGCCTCTCTCAGGTAGGGTCGAGCAATGGCGCAGTCATTAATTATTAATCCTGTTTCCATCACCCGCCACGTCAAACGCAGCATGCGGTTTTCCCGCACTACGCTTTCCTGATAACTTCATATCAAAGCTTATGCGACCTATCGAGCTGGTGTTACTTTCGGTTCTTGGTAATACCTCACTTTGTAGTCTGAATAAAGACCTACTGTTTGATACAACCATTGCCTACTCCATCTCTCCCAGCCGAAGCCTCTCCAGCGGCGAGCTTTCATCAAATGTCGTCTCGCCTTCTTTTCTACCCAGTCTTTAACGTAGCCAAAACATCGAGCAGAATTTCCAATCCTATAATCCTAGAATCTGCAGTTAGAACCTGAAATAATCTCGCTCTAATCAAAAAACCTAGGTTAAGGCGATGAAAAAACCTCCTTTAGAAACTCACCCGCAGGGTGAAAATCCAAAACATCAAATTGCTCAAGCAATAGACAGAGTTGCCGTTGATACTTATGATGGTCGAGTCTATATAAATTGGGATCATGAGGCAGCTGTCACGTCACTAGGTCAGCTCTCATTTTTTATTGAATTTTTAAAACGCACAGAATTATTTGATCATTGGGTGGCTAATTGCCCATTGCAATTAACAAGCCCGAATGCGCCGACATGTAGAGATATTTTAGGTACACTTTTACTTTCTGTTTTATCAGGACATACACGCTATTCTCATATCACTACTGTGAAAACAGATAAAGTGAACGCGCCATTATTAGGTATGAATAAAATCGTAAGAGAGGATTCTGTGCGTCGAGCATTGATAAAAATGCCTGAGCTTGAAAGCAGAGAATGGTTAATGACAGGATTAAAAAATTGTTATTCTGAGATTTTAAATATCCCATGGATATTAGATGTAGATACGACTGTTAAATGTCTTTATGGCCACCAAGAAGGTGCTGTTGTTGGTTACAATCCTAAAAAACCAGGACGACCCTCTCATACTTATCACACATACATGATTGCTAATATTAGGATGATATTAGATGTCGAAGTCATGCCAGGCAATGAAGCATCGGCGAGCCATACATTACCTTATTTATTTTCATGGATAGATTCACTTCCGCTGGAGCGCCGTCCCAAATTTATTAGAGGTGATTGTGCTTTTGGAAGTGACGCTGTCATGAAAGAATGCGAAGAAAGATCATTACCATATTTATTTAAATTGAAGCAAACGCTTAATGTAAAGCGTTTTATAAGCTATCAGATGATTGAAGGTGAATGGGAAAATGCAGGACAAGGATGGCAAGGTTCTTCAGGCAACTTGCAATTAATGGGTTGGAAGCAATCAAGACGAGTTATTGCCTTTCGTCGAAAAATAAAAAAAGAAGTAGGGATTATTGATAAAAATGCATTAAGCGGCCAAGTTGAATTTCAATTTGCTGAGATGGGAGAGAATGTTGATGCCTATGAATACGCCGTATTAGTGACGAACATGGATGCAGAAATTATTACAATTGGTAGTCATTATCGTGATAGAGCGGATAGTGAAAACAATTTTGATGAACTGAAAAATCAATGGGGATGGTCAGGGTTTACAACTAACGATTTGCACCGTTGTCGGTTGATGGCTCGCATTATTGCCCTCATTTATAATTGGTGGACACTTTTTGTAAGATTAATAGAACCAAATTCACATCTGGAAGCCATTACATCAAGGCCACTATTATTACATGCGGTTGGAAAACAAATTCAACACGCAGGTCAAAAAATTATTCAAGTAAGCAGCAGTCATGGAAAATTTCAACAAGTACAATTAGCGTTATCTAATTTAAGTGCTTTTTTTAAAACATTAAAACCATGTGCAGAGCAGTTAAGCGTGGCGGAACGAATGCAACGCGTATTGCATCGTGCATTTAAAAAATTTATTGGTCCGTTGCTGCATGCGCCACCCAAATTGCTCACCCAGCTTGAGTAATGGCATGTGAATTGTCAAAAAAATAGACGAGTAATGCGTTGTTTTTAAACGGCGGGGTTCAGCTCAACTGCAGAATCTAGGATAATAGTTCACCCAGCCTCTCAATATTGGATTGATCAAATAAATTATTCGATCAAGCGGTTGTGAGCGATGTCGCCTGAACTCTTCTTTTAATTTACGCAGAAGTTTTGTTCTAGCTTCCATTTTAGGTGTTTTCATGATTCCCCATTTTCCTTGTTTTGTTTTAGCTCGCCTAAATACAAATCCCAGGAAATTAAAGGCCTCATCTTTCATAAGATCAACCTGCCGTGTCTTTTCAAGATTCAGCGTCACTCCCAGCTTTGCTAATTCTTCGCAGAGTCGTTTGTAAGCGCCGTTTGCAAGCCAATTCCATTTTCGATAGCCGTCAATTAGTATAACCAAATCGTCCGCCCATCTCGCATATTCGATATGTTGGTAACCATCGTTAGATGAGACCTCCTTCGCACGCTCTAACATTTTATCTACCTCATTGAGATAGATGTTGCTGAGTAATGGCGACAGTGGCCCGCCTTGGGGTACCCCGATCTTTCCGCCTGCTTTGAGAATTAGCTTCAACAGCCACATGATATTTTCATCATCTACTCGTGCGGCTATTTTACTTAATAAAATATCGTGTCGCACCGTATCAAAATATGATTTGAGGTCAACGTCAATCACTCGTGTCATATTCTTGATTGCTGCTACCGTTATTTTCTCTATTGCTGCCGCCGCAGTTTTCTTGGGGCGATAGCCATAAGAGCCAGGTTGAAAGTCCGCATCAAATATTGCCTCCAGTATTAATTTGACTGCTCCTTGAACCACGCGGTCTCTAATACAAGGAATACTTAAAACTCTGGATTTTCCCCCAGATTTTGGTATTTCATGTTTTCGATTCCTAAGTGGGTGATAAGTTTTGGATAGTAAATCGCTCCGTAGTGATTCCAGAAATTTATCTACACCCGTTGATTCAATATCATCAAATGTCACACCGTCTATTCCAGGCGCACCGTTATTTTGTTTCGCCAGTTTATACGATGCATGTAACGTTTCTGTTTTGCATACGTGTACGTAAATACCCCAAAACCGCCAAGATTTGTCAGTCTTCGCTTTGATATATATCTTCCTTCTCAGGTCTTGTAAGTTAATGGTCGCTTTTATCATGACAACCTTACCTTCCTTATTGTTAGAAACATTATTACCAGTAGGGTGCCTTTGCTCCACAAGAGTTACCTTGCTTCGTCGCTAGTACACACCCATCCGCCACCTTCTCATCTTCGATTCATTTCCCGGTGAACCGGTTATAGAATCTACCTTGCTCCAATGTCTTTCTCATTGGGATGAGGAAGGCTTCTCCAGTTGCTTAGCATATCCTCTGATATCATGCCGTCACTACCACTCCGCCGAAGTTGTTAAGCGTATCAGTTGATTTCGCTTAACACTGCTGCTTTCACCCTCACCGTTGCGGGTTCAGCCTTCGAGACTACTCACTTTCGGAGCCACTTCTGTGTTCATTTGCATTACAGCCTAATATCTCGCGCTTACCCTATAGGTAAGGTTGTCGGTAGGCTTCAACATTTTGGTTTCCCTCCACGCTGCTACCCGAGCTACAGGGTTCCAACTTTTCCCCTGGTAGGTTTTATTTCCTACTGAATATGCCAGCCTTCACTGGACGCACAACTGGACGTGAACCTCTCGATCATACCGCTCCCATCCAGCTGTGACGCACCAGTTTGAGCCCTATTATAAATCAATAGCTTAGGGTTGATGCTTAAAATTATCGCTGATCTACAATATAAAACTAATGGAACAAACATGGTGAGGGATTAGCCATGCTAACCAATACCAAATCACCCGTTACTCATTCTATTTATCGTGCGCAGCTGAAAAAAATGATATCTACTACCCAGCAACGTATCCGCAAAAATATTAACTCTACTGCCAGCAAAATTATTCACCGCACCCAGGTCATCAACGCCAAGCGGCCCTATCAAACGATTGAAGAAGAGCAGGAAGTTCGTCAAGATCTTCTTGGCGAGCAAATGTAAATTTAGAGGAAAGTATTACCTGAATTACTTCAGCAATTATCGAGGATACCTGACCCAAGACGTCCAAAAGGCGTTAAGCATAAAATATCAGTGTTAATGATCTTTGGTTTGCTTGCATTTGTATTTCGATTGAAATCTCGCCGCGAAATGAATAGAGAGTTGACTGGCGCTGTGATTAATCATCACTTACAAAAAATGTTCCCTGAATTAGAGATCTCTCTGAATTAAAAGATAGAGAACTATTGGTGATGAATTCTTGAATTGGAAACTAAATTCAAAGGTTTTTTAGTGACTCATGCGTCACAGCTGGCAGAATGCAGGAATTTTACGAGCTTAGAAAGATGTATTTGCCAGAACGTTTACAGATGGAACATCATAAAGAACAATCCTAAAATCCCTGCAAGGTTCCTTTTTCTGAGATTCCATAGGTATAACCACCTATTTCATTTTTTTTATCTAAAAAAGATTCTATTTTCGTTTTTATTGTTGTGGCTTGTGGTCCTATAAACTGAATCCCAACACCCGACACAACATGGTGAAGAGCATTTCTAGGCGTTATCCAAACCACTTTACCATTAATATGCAGGACGTCTGTTTGTCGTGGTAATTGCAAATCTAGCAAAATTTTATCATTCAATGCGAAATTTTTTTCTGTAGGGATAAATAAACCACCTCCAGAAATAAAAGCCATATAGGATAGATTAAGCTCTATTGGATCACTAAAACTATAATTCATCACATTATCATTTTCCATTTAAGCGGCTCCTAGGTAGGCCAACAACCCACAGGGGTTTTTGTAAGCGTTCCATTACTCATTATAAAAACTAAAGGAGTACAGGAAATTCCGTTGGATTTATCATTTGTTTGGGCGCCTACTGCAGTTGCAGTAATGGTATAGCTGGTGGCAGTTACGTTTGTAATCGCAATACTGTAGTAACCGCCGGAAGATGAACTCACACCGCCCCAGACTTGCGCTAACGTTCCATACTGAGAATTATTAGACCTGTAACGTTCTTCTGCCAGTGATATGGAAAGTATGGAATTGACTGCATCTATTCTTCTTCCGCGTTGAGTTTGACTAGAATAGCTGACAATAGCAATTGCTGCTAAAATTGAAACAATAGCAACTACTATCATCAATTCAATAAATGTTATACCACTTATTTTCCACATTACTTTCCCCTTTAAAATAGAGAGCCCATTTTGAAAATCGGTAAATACATTGCAACTACAAATGTACCTACAATGACACCCAAAAAAAGCATAATAATAGGTTCTAATAAGCTACTTAAGTTGTCGACTATATTATCAACTTCATCTTCATAATATTCCGCTACTTTATTTAGCATATCTGATAGAGATCCTGATGCTTCTCCAACCGCGATCATTTGAACTGCCATATTAGGAAATAAATTGGTATTAGCCATCGAAGTTGAAAGTGCTTGTCCGCTCGTCACATCGTCACAAATTTTCAAAACTGCTTTCTTATAATTACTATTTTCCATAATACCTGCGATTGATTTCATAGCTTCAACAATTGGCATGCCAGATTCAAGAGTGGTACCGAGTGTTCGAGTATATCTCGCAATAATTCCTTTTTTCAAAATTGGACCGACAATAACTAATCGCAAAATCCAACTATCTCTAAATTCTCTTAATTTTTCAGATTTAGCCAGCATATGCTTAACCAACCAAGTAGAAATTACGCCTGCGATTAAAACAATCCACCAATAACTCCGTAGGAAATCAGACAAGTGGACTACGTATCTAGTAAAAGCTGGAAGCTGTGCTCCTAACGATGTAAACATCGTATCAAATTGTGGAACCACAAAAATGAGTAGCACAGCACTCACAATCATGGCTATGGTGACGATCGCCATAGGATAAACCAATGCTTTTTTTACTTTCTTTTTTAACGTTGCTGTTTTTTCTAGATAATTTCCCAAGCGTTTTAATATAATATCTAAAGTACCTGATTTTTCGCCCGCCTTAATTAAGTTGCAATAGAAATTATTAAATTGCTTTGGAAATAAGGCAAATGATTCTGATAAAGTTTTACCGCCTGAGACGCTCGATTTAATTTCCAATACCATGGAATTTAGCGTTGTATTTTCCTTATCACGGCTAATGATATCAAGTGCTTGAACAAGAGATAAACCTGCGGATAGCATTGAAGATAAATATCTCGTAAAAAACAAAATATCTTTTGTTTTTACTTTCTTTTTACGTGAAAAAAAATTAAATTTTATCCCTTCGAATCCTTTTTTAGCAGTTAGAGTAATAACCTCAATACCTAATTTTTGCAATTCTAATTGCGCATCTTTGGAAGCATTAGCTTCAATGACCCCACTTTTTCGCTTTCCTGCTGCATTAATTCCCGTCCATTGATAATTTTTTCGCGTATCAGACATAATTTAAATCCTGTTATTTAAACACTCGATTTAATTCCCCTAAACTGGTAATTCCTTGTTTTATTTTTGTTAGGCCAGATTGTCGTAAATTAATAACACCTTCTTTTTTCGCAAGCGCTGTAATAGCGGCAACATCGCCATCCTTCATAATTAAATGTGACATTTTTTCAGAAATAGGCATCACCTCAAATATACCAATTCTTCCTTGATAGCCCCCTTTGCAATGGTCACATCCAACAGGTGAATATACTTTAAACGTCCCTAATTCTTCTTCTTTAAATCCTTCTTGCACCAATAAAGTATTCGGGACATCCTCAATTTTTTTACAGGATTCACAGAGAATTCTGACGAGACGCTGAGCAATAATAATTTTTAATGAATTGGCTAAATTGTAGGGTTCAACACCCATGCTTACTAATCTAACTAATGTTTCAGGGGCACTATTGGTATGTAAAGTGGATAAAACTAAATGGCCTGTTTGGGAGGCTTTAATAGCAATTTCTGCTGTTTCCAAATCTCTGATTTCACCCACCATAATAATATCAGGATCTTGTCGCAAAAATGCACGTAATGCGGTTGCAAATGTCAGGCCTGTTTTTAAATTCACGTTAACTTGATTAATACCCTGTAAGGGAATTTCGACTGGATCTTCGACAGTAGAAATATTTTTCTCTGGAGAATTCAAATAATGTAAACAGGAGTAAAGTGTCACAGTTTTTCCACTTCCTGTGGGTCCTGTGACCAGAACCATTCCTTGTGATCGCACTAATGCAGATGATAAATGATCTTTTTGAGTTGTATCCATGCCGAGATGCTCTAATCCTTGGAAAGTGTGGGTGGGATCTAAAATACGTAACACAACTTTTTCGCCAAACAAAGTTGGGCACACGCTCACACGAAAATCTATTGATTTTTTCTTAGATAAAATTAGCTTAAATCTACCGTCTTGGGGAATTCTATGTTCAGTAATATCCATATCAGAAATTATTTTAATTCGCGCCAATAAATAATTTGCTAGTTTTAGTGGCGGGGAATTTACCGGATAAAGAATTCCATTTTGACGAAATCGAATTCTATATGTATCTTCATAATGCTCAAAATGGATATCAGAAGCGCCTTTATCGATCGCATCAAGGAGCACTCTATTCACATAATTTACAACGGGTGCACTATCTACATCATAGGCTGCTAAATCCGTGGCATCTTCCTTATAAGTATTGACTGTAATATTACCAATGGGCTCCTCTTTGCTCCCGCTAATTTCTGACAAAATCAACCTATTAAGCAGACTATCGATAACTTGATCAAGCTTACTCGTCTCAGTCACCAACAAACGAGTATCAAGTCCCGTCAAGAATCGAATTTCATGTAAATTTTCTATCATCGGATCTGTAATAGCTATATAAAGTAATCCATTTTGTTTCATGAGGGGCAATCCTTGTCGTTTTTTGACAAGAGGCATTGATAGATATTCTTCAGGCATAAATTCTTGGCTAAACGCGGAAACATCGCATAATGGTAAGCCGAAATATTCAGAGGTACTTTTTGCGACTTGAGATTCGGTTAATAGTTTTTGTTTTAATAAGTATTGAATATAAGATATTTTATCTTTGCTGACTTGTTGTAATGCGTGCAACGCAATTTTTTCATCGAGCAATCCTTTCTCAGCCAAATAAAAGGCGTACCCGTTGAGTACATTTTTTGAAGTAGTATTCATAATAAAATACCTAACCTATTGTGATTGATTAGACATTAGACACTTAAAATTACTTAAAAAAATATTATGGCATTCCTTTCATTAAGTTCCAAAAAGAATGCCTTAGGTTCATAAAATAGAAATTATATTAACTTTCTATTTTGCATACCCATTTGTTACACCACCACCCGAGCTTGCCCAAGTAACTGTTCCAGATGCAGCATCTACTGTTGGAGTCAAAATGTAGGTGTCAGTTGCCACGATCCCATGTGCTGCGACTGGAGTCACTGTAATTACGCCATTTGTTACGCCTAATGATGTAACAGCCCCAACTGGTGCTGCGATTGCAGCAGGGATTGTATTGGTTCCTGCGTTACAACCGGTTAATGTGCTCAGGTTTTGAACACATTCACCTACAGATGCTCTATAAGGAGCCGTGGCTTGAACTACTTCTGAAAAATAAGCTCTCCGTGTGTAATTTTGATACGACGGTATGGCTATTGCGGCCAATATACCTACAATTGCGATTGTTATCATAAGTTCAATTAAGGTAAAACCAGATATGCGTTTCATTCTTCACCTCCATAGTGTTCACTTTTGAATCAATTATACTCCCTGCCATCATTTGAGTCATCTTAGATATTATATCACTTCCAATGCAGGAGAGTTATTATTCTAGTTTGTTTTTTATAGATTAACCGGATGAATAATAAATTATTCTTTTATAGAATCGGGGTTAAGGGCAGCGCTTCGCGCCACTTCAATATCCACAAGCTGATTGGCAACCAGCTCTTGTAAATACTGATCTAGAGTACACATACCCATTTCTTTGCCTGTTTGAATAGCAGAATACATTTGAGCCACTTTATCTTCACGAATAAGATTACGAATGGCAGCCGTTCCGAGCATAATTTCAAAAGCTGCGATTCTGCCGCCCGTTTTCTTTTTAAGTAAAGTTTGGCAAATAACTGCTTGGAGTGATTCAGAAAGCATATTACGAATAATATTTTTTTCACCTGCAGGAAAAACATCAACAATTCGACTAATCGATCTTGGAGCTGAACTTGTATGCAGTGTTCCCATGACCAAATGCCCGGTCTCAGCAGCAGTTAATGCTAAACGTATGGTTTCAAGATCGCGCATTTCACCAACAAGAATAATGTCCGGATCTTGTCGTAAAGCAGAACGAAGCGCAATAGCGAAGTCTTTAGTATCCTTGTGGATTTGTCGTTGGTTGATTAAACATTTCTTACTGTGATGAATAAATTCGATTGGATCTTCAAGAGTAATAATATGCGATTCTTGATTGATATTAATATAATCTACCATTGCTGCGAGTGTAGTACTTTTACCCGATCCAGTAGGACCTGTTACTAAAATTAATCCATTAGGTAAATTAAGTAATTGCTTAAATACCGGGGGAAGATTCAGTTCATCTAACGTTGGAATTTCACTTGGAATAACTCGAAAAACAGCAGCCATGCCGTTTAGTTTAAAAAATAAGTTAACACGAAACCCTGCTACATTCTGAATATTTAGCGCAAAATCTATTTCTAACTCTTTTTCAAATTCTTGTTGTTGAGTTTTTTCCATCATAGAATACATTAAATTTTTGATAGTATCAGTATCTAATACCGGTGTCTCAGGAAGAGGTACTAGATCACCATCTACTCTGATCAGTGGCGGCATTCCAGGTGACAAATGAAGATCGGAAGCTTTTTGCTTGACAACTAATTCCAGCAACTTTGCAAGCGTTGTAATATTCATATTAAGAATATCCCAGTTTTTTTAACTCAGTGATTGAAACTTCTCGATTAGGATCACCTTGAAGCGCTTGGGAAAAATATTTTATTGCTAATTTTGTATCCGGAATTTTCAATGCACATAACCCCGCGTTTTCATAGGCGCTAGGCATTTCTAAATATTCAGGATCTTTTGCTGCATTGACAAACTCTTGTATTGATTCTAAATAATTACCATTACGACAAAGAAAGGTTCCATAATTGTTATGTACATCCCCTCTATTTGGGATAATTGCTATGGCTTTCAAATATTCAATTTTTGCTTCATCCTTATGCCCAGTGACCTCATGAAAATATGCCATTGAATACCAAGCTTCGGGTAGGGTAGGCGCTGTTTGAAGTGCATATAATAATTTTTGTTTTGCACGTTGCACATCGCCTTGCTGTAAATAAGCAACCCCTAGCTGAATATTAATTTCGGCGATCCTAGTATTTTTTTTTTCATCAATATCGCTATTTTTTTGTAGAGAACTACAACCTGATAACAAGACAATAAAAGCCACAAGAAAATATCTACTTAGCATTTTTCTGCCATTCCTAATTATTTTTTTTAACAAACATTAATTTTTATAAATATTTCCGTATCCAATAT